>DAIETB010000171.1:0-7511 GCA_027345925.1 Sulfuriferula sp. | reverse complement strand
TATCGCAGGAGGGTGCGCGTTCGTCTGCGCCGATGCATAAAGGCGCTGCAACCGGGATTACATTGCCGAGGCGCGTTTTTATCGAGGTGTCCGGCTGCTTGAAACTGCGGGCATAAAAGATGGTGTTGGCGAATACTTTTTTGACGTAATCCCGCGTTTCGCTAAACGGGATGGTTTCGGCGTAAATCGCGCCTTCCTCCGGTTTGTCGATACGCCAGCGCAGGGCGCGTCGCGGCCCGGCATTATAAGCCGCGGTGGCGAGCAAAGCCGAGTTGTCGAGACTTTGCTGGACCGATTTGAGATAGTACATGCCGAATTGCATGTTGGTGTCGAGTTTGGTCAGCTGTATCGGGTGGAAATGATGCAGCCCCAGTCTGTTGGCTATCCAGTAAGCTGTCGCGGGCATGACTTGCATGATGCCGGACGCGCCTACGCCGGAATGAGCGCGGCTGACGAAGCGGCTTTCCTGTCTCATCAGTCCGTAAACCCAGGCTTCGTCAAGTCCGTATTCCTGTGCGTAAATATGGGCGGTTTCCCGGTAGGGGGCCAGGAAGCGCAAGGCGAAGTTATGCAATTGCTGCGTGCGGTCGGGGGTGTTGATGGCGCAGTCGAGCCAGTTCTGGTGCCGTGCGACTTCAGCGGCTGCAAGCAGCTGGCGGTCGCTGAAGTTGCGTATAGCCCAGTACCATTCGCTATAGGCTTCGCCGCGTAAATCCATCTGGTAGAGCATCAAGGCGCGACGTATGCCGGGCATTCCGGCCACGGCTTCTATTTCGTCGGGAGAGACGGATATATCGGCAGTGGGATTTGTGATGACGGGACCTAATTCTTCTTCTGCCAGCAGACCGTAAAAATTGTATTCGCGCGATAGCGGCAGAAGCAGAAGATTGGCTTTATAGGTTTCTCCCAGTGCCTTGTCGGCGCGGGCCAGCCAGTATCGCCAGGCCGCATTCGACTGAGCGTCGGCATCCATGTCGAGAATGCTGCGCTGCACGGTGAGCCAGTCACCCTGCAATAAAGCGGCACGAACCTTCCAGCCCAGTGCGTCGTCATCCAGCATGGCGGTGTTCGCGCGATCAAACCACAGCAGGGCTTGCGGCAGGTGCTGGCGGCTGGCGAGTACGGCTATCTGCCCCCAGATGCGCTGCCGCTCGGCTTTGTGAAATAATTTTTGACTATGTTCCCATTGCTCAGCGGCGGCCGCGGCATCATGCTGCGCCAGTCGATAGACGGCGAAAAGAATCAGTTCCTGCTCTGCGCGCGTTGCCGACGGTCGATTTTGGGCCAGAAATGCTGCTGGCGAGCTGGCCGCGAGATTGAGCAGATGCCTGTCGAGTCGGCTATCCGGCAGATACGCCATGATCGCCAGTGCGTTGGGGATATTGTTGCTGTCCAGAGCCAGTCGCACTCGCTGCCAGACATCTTCCGCATTGAGATATTTGCCCGCTACCAGCAAATTGAACAATTCGTCGCAAGCGGACGGTAAGGTCTTGCCGGTGAACCAGAGTATTTTCGCTGCTCGGTATGCGCTTTCTGCATCCTGTTCCTGAGTGATGCGGGCATGCAGATCGTAACATTGAAGGCTGATATCGGGTTTGACCGCCAACGGGTATTCGGCAAGAAAAGTCGACCAGTCCTGTTGTTGTCCAAGTTGGCGCAGCCAGGTCAGCCGCAGTTTGTTGGACAAAGGCATATCGGCGTGCTGCGCGATAAAGGCGCGGATATCGGCGGGGCTGGTAACGCTAAGCTCGGAACTGAGCTGCCAGTATTGCACGTACGGCAACAGAATGGAGTTT
The DNA here is from genome assembly GCA_027345925.1 of Sulfuriferula sp. GTDB lineage: Bacteria > Pseudomonadota > Gammaproteobacteria > Burkholderiales > Sulfuriferulaceae > Sulfuriferula. The sequence continues at coordinate 5,715 of DAIETB010000171.1, read as the reverse complement.
TGCAGACGCTGAGCATAAGCCGGCAGCAAGGCAATGTGTCCATTGCGATAAGCATCGCGCGCGCCGAGAAAATCGCTGTATTGATCGGCGTGGGCGAAACTGCTCAAAATAAGAAAAAACCAGACTAAATTACGCATCAGTTGAGAAACAGGCGATAAGCAATATTTTGGGTTTCGTCCCAATAAGGATAGCCTAATCGGTCCAGAGAAGCATGAAAATCATCGCGTTCTTGCGGCGGGACCTGAATTCCGGCCAATATGCGGCCGTAGTCGGCACCATGATTGCGATAATGGAACAGACTGATATTCCAGTCGTGGCTCAGTGCATTCAAAAAATGCAGAAGTGCGCCGGGACGTTCCGGAAATTCGAACCGGTAGAGCAGTTCGTGCGTAACGTGCGGTGCATGTCCGCCCACGAGATGTCGCACATGCAATTTCGCCATTTCGTTATCGGTCAGGTCCAGTGCGGTAAGATGATGCGATTGCAATCTTTGTACCAGATCGGTCGCTGCCTGCCGATTGTTTACCTGGATGCCCACAAAAACATGGGCGTCGCGGTTGTCAGCATAGCGGTAATTGAATTCGGTGATATTGCTTGTGCCCAGCAGGGCGCAGAAAGCCTTGAAACTCCCCGGTGTTTCGGGAATGGTGACAGCCAGTATCGCTTCCCGGTGTTCGCCGAGCTCGGCGCGTTCGGCGATATAGCGCAGGCGGTCGAAATTCATATTGGCTCCGCTGGCGACTGCTACTACGGTGGCGTTGCTGATCTGTTCGCGGGCGCACCAGATCTTTGCGCCGGCAATGGAGAGCGCGCCGGAAGGTTCGAGGATAGAGCGGGTATCTTCGAATACGTCTTTAATCGCGGCGCAGATGGCATCGTTATCGACCCGTATGATTTCGTCTACGTACAAACTGGCCAGCCGAAAGGTTTCCTTGCCTACCTGCTTGACCGCCACGCCGTCAGCAAAGATTCCGACCTGCGATAAGACGATGCGCTCCTTCGCCGCCAGCGAGCGCGCCATGGCGTCGGCATCCTCTGGTTCCACGCCGATGACCTTGATGCCGGGTTTGAGCTGCTTGATGTAAACGGCCATCCCCGCAATTAGACCGCCGCCGCCCACCGGAATGAAAATTGCGTCGATCGGCGCACTGTGCTGACGCAGAATTTCCATCGCTATGGTGCCCTGACCGGCGATAACGGCCGGATCGTCGTACGGATGTACGTAAGTGGCACCGGATGTGGCTGCCAGCGTTACGGCGTGCGCATACGCATCGTCATAGGTGTCGCCGAACAGAATGGTTTCGGCGCCTCGGGCTCGAACAGCATTGACTTTGATCTGGGGGGTCGGAGTGGGCATGACTATGGTCGCGCGGCAACCGAGTTTTTGCGCCGCCAGCGCGACGCCCTGGGCATGGTTCCCAGCCGAAGCGGTGATTACCCCTGCCGCCAATGCGTCGGCGGACAGGCCGGCCATTTTATTATAAGCGCCGCGTAACTTGAACGCGAATACCGATTGCAAATCCTCGCGTTTTAAATATATCCGGTTGCCGATCCGGGCCGACAGATTGGGAGCGAGCTCCAGCGGCGATTCAGTGGCAACATCGTAAACGCGGGAAGTAAGTATGGCCGTCAGGTAATCTTCAGTATTCATCATCTCTGTATTTATAGTATAAATTTATATTACTTTGCTTCCGGTGCGATAAAAAAATAGAATCTGCCGACAGACAAAGCATTATGCCCATAAGCCGGTATTCAGCGTAGCGTTTTGTCCGTAGATTCATTGGCTCCTTGTCCCGCCAAGCGGCTTTGCATGAATGATAACTAACCTTACTGCGTATTAGTGATCGGTGCAAGAAACGGCGAAGTTTGCTTGGGTTTGAACGGCAGGGCGTCAGATTAACAGACCTTGAGAGATTTGTGAAAATACGGGATTATAGGTATTCTCTGGCTCGTGCGGAATTGAAGTGGGTTTAAAACAAGGATGACTTAGCAATACGATGTGTTTTCCGCTTATAGTTTATAGATAATTTATACAGCCATGTAAATCTGGGGATGAAAATGACACAGGATGAATTGAAGAAAGCCGTGGCGCGTGCCGCTATCGATTATGTTCCGCAGGGAATTATCGGCGTGGGCACTGGGTCCACAGCCAATTTTTTTATCGATGAGCTCGCCAAGGTAAAAGGTCGGATCGACGGGACCGTTGCGAGTTCCGAGGCGACTGCGCAACGCTTGAAAAGCCACGGTATTACCGTGTACGAATTAAATGAAGTGGGCGAACTGGAAATTTACGTAGACGGTGCCGATGAAATTACATCGCACATGCATATGATCAAGGGCGGCGGCGGCGCGCTGACGCGGGAAAAAATTGTTGCCGCCTGCAGCAGGAAATTCATTTGTCTCGCCGATCAGTCCAAGCTGGTCGATGTGTTGGGTACATTTCCGTTGCCGATCGAAGTAATCCCGATGGCGCGCAGCTATGTTGCGCGCAAGCTGGTGCAATTAGGCGGTCAGCCGCGATTGCGCGAGGGATTTACGACCGATAACGGCAATGTGATCCTGGATGTTGTGGGTTTGAACATTATGAATCCGGTAGAAATGGAAACGCAGCTGAACCAGATCGTAGGCGTAGTCACTAACGGCTTGTTTGCGGTGCGACCTGCCGACGTTTTGCTGTTAGGAACGGCAGACGGTGTAACGACAATGCGCGCATGATAACTGCCAGGATATTTATAGATAGGGCGCGAAGCTAATCGCCGTCTGCGCCGGATTTTTCGTCCAGAGGTTTGATTACGGGCAGCGTGTAGCGCTCGCTTTCCCATTGCCCTAGATCAATCAAGCGGCAGCGTTCCGAGCAAAAAGGCCGATAGGTCTGTTCTGTGCACCAGGTCACGGGAGTCTGGCAAGTCGGACATTTGACGATAACAGGCGGTTTCATAAATTGCAAAAACCCAGATCGAATTCTATGTCCTCGGTGCAGGACTTGGGCGGCATTTCGGTAAAACAGAGAAAGCGCACGCTGATTGCATATTTATTGGCGCTGGTTTCCGGGACGTAGGGTACGGAAGGGTTGAGACTGATTTTAAGCAACTGAGCGTTGCGGCCTGCAAGCATTTGCTGATAGCAGCCTTTCAATGCCAACGTGGTTTGCGGCTGACCGCTTTCACGCAGCAGTTTGAGAACGATACTGAGGCCGCGATAGATAGGCAGCATGGGATTGAGCCATGAAGTAAGATTGTCGCGCCGCAGGTCGGAACTTGCGTGCAGCCAATGGTAGAACACCGGCAGATCGAAGCCGCTCACCCCGCCTGGTATGCCGGCGCGTTGTTTGACGTTGGCGAGCCACTCGTGCTCCTTGATCGTCTGGTCGAGTCTGCCGGCCAGGCTGTGTACGGATTTCAGACACTGATTGATTTCATCCAGCACTTCTTCGAGTTTGACGGTATCGATCGCCCGGTTATGCCTGAGCAATTCCAGGCTTTGACGCTGCCGCTCCAATTCCTGCAGCAGATCCGACTTCAAGTCGGCCCGGGTCGCGACTTCGATGATATCGAAAATTGCAAACAAGGCGGTCTGGTGCGGCAGGGGTTCATCGAGGGCGATAAAATAGAATGCTTTTTGAAATAAGCCCTCGAGTCTGAGCAAAGTCCTGATGCGCTCGTTAAGTGGATATTCGTAATGAATCACGCGGTTATGTGGCTTACCTAAACGATAGGATGTTAATTCTGACACGATATTGAGTGTGTTGGCAAATGTCTGTCGATCTTAGCCGGGTCGGCGCTATTATTCTGTCCCGGCTTCGCCGTTATACCGATTTTGATAAAGTCTGATATACAAACGATCGAGTTCTAGAATTTGCCGGCGGGTGGCTTCCTGCCGGTCATGATTTAAAATCACGTCATCTGCATGTTGCAACCGCTCGCTGCGAGGTATTTGCCGGTTCATGATACCCTGAACGGCGATTTCGTCGAGCCGGCTGCGTTTCATGGTGCGGCTGATCTGCTGGGTTTCCTCGCAATCGACTACCAGTATCCGGTCAACCAATGGCAGATAGGTTCCGGTCTCGAGCAGCAAGGGGACTACGAGTAAAATATATCTGGCTTCGCGGTGCAGCGACATCATCCGGATGGCTTCCTGGTAAATCATCGGATGCAGGATGTTTTCCAGCTTGATTCTGGCATTATCGTCGCTGAAGACAAGATCGCGCATGAGCGGCCGATTGAGCGAGCCGTCTTCATTCCGGAATTCCGTACCGAACATTTCGATTATATCCGGCATCGCCGAGCCGTGAGAGGCCGTCAACGCATGTGCGATTTTGTCTGTATCGACTACCGGGACACCCAATTCCTCGAATATGGCGCTTACGCTGCTTTTGCCGCTGCCTATGCCGCCTGTCAGGCCGATGATCAAACTTTTATTCATGTTCAGGCAAAAGTGGAAAGATAGGTGAAAACCAGCGCTTTCCCCCAAAACAGCGCTACCAGACCGCCACCCGCCAGATAAGGACCGAACGGTATAGGCACGGACTTTCCGCGTTTGGTCAGGATCATCAGGCTGATGCCGGCTATCGCTCCGATAGCCGAGGATAACAGGATAATCAGCGGTAGCATGGTCCATCCTAGCCATGCGCCCAGCGCCGCGAGCAGTTTGAAATCGCCATAGCCCATTCCGTGCTTGCCGGTGATCAGCCGGAACAGCCAATATACACTCCACAAGCTCAAGTACCCTGCAATCGCGCCGATGACAGCGGAGTGCAAGGGGACGAACCCATTATTCAAATTAAAAAACAACCCAAGCCAGAGCAGCGGTAAAGTGATGCTGTCAGGCAAAAGCTGGGTGTCGAAATCGATAAAAGTCAGTGCGATTAATGACCAGATCAATAATATCGCCGCGGCAGCAGGCAGGCCGTAACCGAAATGAGCGGCAGCGTAGCCGGACAAAATGCCGGTCAGCGCTTCGACGACGGGATAGCGAATGCCGATGTCTGCGCGGCAATGCCGGCATTTTCCGCGCAACCATAAATAGCTCAGCAGAGGAATGTTTTCGGCGGCGCGGAGCGTATGCCCGCAGGTCGGACAGGCCGAGCGGGGTACGGCTAGCGTGTAAGGCAATTCATCCGCTATTGGGTGGCCGTTCAGCTCGGCGCATTGAGCGCGCCACTCACGTTCCATGATTTTGGGCAGTCGATAGATCACCACATTCAGAAAGCTGCCGACGATCAAACCCAAGACCGCGCAGACTGTAATGAAAAATGTGTGACTGGTTTGCAATAAGGACAGCAACATTATCCGACCACGCTGCCCATTTTGAAGATAGGCAGATACATGGCGATCACCATGCTGCCGATCAGTCCACCCAGTACAACCATGATGATAGGTTCCATCAGGCTGGACAATGCAGCCACTGCGTCGTCGACTTCGCCTTCGTAGAAATCGGCGACTTTGCCGAGCATCGTATCAAGTGCGCCGGATTCTTCGCCGATAGCGACCATCTGTTGCACCATATTGGGGAAAATCCCGCTATTTTGCATGGCGTTAGTCAAGTTGGTGCCGGTGCTGACTTCAGCCCGTATTTTCGTGGTTGCGTTGAAAAATACAATATTCCCTGCGGCTCCGGCGACGGAAGAGAGCGCTTCGACCAGCGGTACCCCGGCAGCGAACATAGTGGACAGCGTGCGCGTCCAGCGCGCAATCGCCGCTTTTTCCAGTACGGCAC
>DAIETB010000136.1:0-4480 GCA_027345925.1 Sulfuriferula sp. | reverse complement strand
ATTTTTGCCGTTTTTTTACGAGAAGAGAACAAGCGCTAATTGTGCAGAGAACTCTAAATATAATAAATAAGCTCGGTATTGCGGGAGACTAGAATGACCCTTTCCACCCTGACGCAGCAATTCGAACAATACAATTCCTGGCGCGGTAACCTAATCTCTCGCATCAGCGCCTATCGCGACTGGTTGCGCGCCGAGGAAATCAGCGACTGGCAGATCGATCTGCGCTTGCAGCATCTGATCGATCGTCTGGCCGAAGACAAGCTCAATGTGGCTTTTGTAGCCGAATTCTCGCGCGGAAAATCCGAACTCATCAATGCCATTTTCTTTGCCGACTACAAAAAACGGCTGTTGCCGTCCACCGCAGGGCGCACAACCATGTGCCCTACCGAATTATACTACGATGCCGGCAAACCGCCGTGTATTCAGCTCCTGCCTATTTCGACGCGAGGCGGCAGCGTAACGACGACTGAATATAAACGCTACCCCGATGAATGGACCACTTTTCCGCTGAATGTCGATTCCGCCGACGAAATGCTGGAAACATTACAGCGCGTCAGCGACACCCGGCACGTCAGCAAGGAAGAAGCCGAAAAATACGGGCTGTATCGCGCGCAGGATGCCGATGCGCTGCTGACCGTTGCCGCAGACGGTACAGTGGAAATTCCGGAATGGCGCCACGCCTTGATCAATTTTCCGCACCCCTTGCTGCAAAAAGGGCTGGTCATACTCGATACGCCGGGGCTGAACGCCATAGGCACCGAGCCTGAGCTCACGCTAAATCTGCTGCCGAATGCGCATGCCATCATTTTCATTCTGGCGGCCGATACAGGCGTCACCAAATCCGACATCGAAATCTGGCGCAACCATATCGCCAACATGCATGGCGGCCATCGCGGACATCTGGTGGTACTAAACAAAATCGACGGGTTATGGGATGAATTGAAATCGCAGGCTGAAATCGACGAAGAACTTCATAAACAGGTTCTTTCCTGCGCCAGCATGCTTAATCTGGACGCCGGGCAAATTTACCCCGTCTCCGCCCAAAAAGGCTTGCTTGCAAAAATCAGCGACGATCCTGCTTTATTGAATAAGAGTCGTCTGCTCGAACTGGAATTTGCCTTGAGCGACCAACTGATTCCGTCCAAACAGGATATCGTGCGCGACAATACCGCCGGCGAAATGGGAGATCTCATCACCAATACGCACGAGCTATTAAATTCGCGCATGATCAATATCGACGAACAGCTCGAAGAATTAACCGGCTTACGGGGCAAGAACGAAGAAGTCGTGCAGCACATGATGAGCAAAATCGAAGAAGAAAAAGCCCAGTTCGAAAAAGGCTTGCAACAGTTTCACGCCTTGCGCAGCGTTTTTTCTCATCATTCGAATGAACTGTTCAGCTATCTCGGTATGGAACGCATCAAAAACGAGGTTCGCAAAACGCGAATGGACATGGAAAACAGCCGGTTCAGCGCCGGACTGCGGCAGGCAATGGGGACATTTTTCTCCAATGTAAACAAAAATGTCACGCAGTCGGCGAAAACGATAGAAGAAATCAAGGCGATGATGGCAGCCATGTACAAGAAATTCAGCACCGAACACGGACTGGCTGAAGTGTCGCCGCCCTCCTACTCCACCTTCAAGTACAAAAAAGAAATGGAACGCCTGGAAGATAGTTATAACAAGCACTTCAACACGCTATTCAACATGCTCACCAATGAGCAATACACCTTGACGGCCAAATTTTTCGAAACCCTGGCCAGCCGCGTCATCAATATCTATGAAGTCGCAAACCGCGAAGCCGATAACTGGCTCAAAGCGATGATGTCGCCCATGGAAACGCAAGTCCGGGAACATCAGATGCAATTGCGCCGGCGCCTGGAAAGTATCAAACGCATCCACAAAGCCACCGATACGCTGGAAGACAGGATCGCGGAACTGCAGGAAATGCGCGTTATCCTCAGCGACCAGTTGCTGGCGTTAAAACGTATTCATCTCGACATCGAACATGCCTTGACTACGGGTTTGCCGTTATCCGACACGCTTGCCGCCTGAAAATTCAGGCAGCTCCCGTGCCGGACCGAGTACGCTCCGCTTCGAAAACAATCTTTCCTTCGACCAGCGTGTACATAACGGCCGCTTGCATTTCGTAGCCGAGGAACGGGGTGTTTTTACCCTGGCTTTTTAACGCTGACGCTTTTACGCGCCAACGTGCTTCCGGATTGAAAACACAGATATCCGCGGCATGGCCTGCCCCGAGATAGCCGGCATCGAGTCCAAGTATCCGGGCCGGATACAGCGTAATCCGCGCCAGCGCCTCCAATAATCCGATGCCGGCCTCCTCCGCCCATTTCAGCGTCAAGGGCAAGAGCAATTCCAGCCCAGTAGCGCCGGGCTCCGCTTCGCCGAACGGCATTTGTTTGGCGTCGTCATCGACAGGCGTATGGTCGGAACACAGAGCATCTACGGTACCGTTGGCCAATGCGGTGCGGATCGCAGCGCGATCCCGAATGGATCGCAGCGGCGGCACCAAGTGATAGTTCGGATCGAAATAACCGATATCCATTTCCGTCAGATGCAAGTGATTGATGCTGACATCGCAACTGATGTCCAGGCCGTCTGCCTTCGCTACTCGTACCATCTCGATGGACTGCGCCGAAGACAGGCGGCATAAATGCACACGGGCTCCGGTTTCGCGCACCAGCAGCAATATCGTCGCCACCGCTATGGTTTCCGCGCTGGGCGGGATGGCGGGCAAACCCAGTCGGGTTGCCACGAAGCCGTCGTGCGCCACGCCGTCCCGCGCCAGATACGCATCCTGCGGCCGCAACCAGACTGTAAAACCGAACGTGGCGGCATATTCCAGCGCCCGCACAAGTACCTGCGTATCGGTAATCGGCGCATCGGCCTGCGAAAAGCCGACGCAACCGGCATCGCGCAATTCCGCCATTTCGGTCAACCGCTGCCCTTCAAGCTTTTGCGTCAGCGCGCCGATGGGATAAACCCGTGCCTGATTCAGATTCTGCGCGCGGAATTTGAGCATCTCCACCAGGCCCGGCTCGTCTAGCGGCGGATCGGTGTCGGGAGGACACGCAAGGCTGGTCACGCCGCCCGCACAGGCGGCATTCATTTCCGATTCCAGCGTCGCACGGTATTCGAAACCGGGCTCGCGTAATCTGGCCGCCAGATCGACCAGCCCGGGGCACACGATGCAATCGCGGGCGTCGATGACCCGGTCAGGCAGAAATTTTTCGGGTTCGACGCCTATGGACAGTATTTTTCCGTTTGCAATGTAGACGTCCGATACGCGATCCAGACCGCTTTTCGGATCGATCACACGACCGTTTTTGATATGGATGTTCATGCTAATTTCCCGCCAACATGCTCATAACCGCCATCCGTACGGCAATGCCGTAAGTCACCTGCGGCAAAATCACCGACTGCTTGCCGTCCGCCACCGCGGAATCGATTTCCACGCCGCGATTCATCGGGCCGGGATGCATGACAATCGCATCGGGACGGGCGAAAGCGAGTTTTTCAGCCGTCAGTCCGTAATACTTAAAATATTCTTGCGCGCTCGGCAATCGGGCACCGCGCATACGCTCGTTCTGTAAACGTAAAATGATGACGACGTCGACGTTCCTCAGCCCCTCCTCCATATCGTGAAAAACGCGTACGCCCATTTGCTCGACCGCAGTCGGCAACAGAGTTTTAGGGGCGATCACCCGCACTTCCGGCACGCCCAGCGTGGTCAGCGCATGAATTTGCGAACGGGCGACGCGCGAATGCAGCACGTCGCCGACTATCGCCACGCACAAATTATGGAATTCGCCTTTATATTTACGTATCGTAAACATGTCGAGCAATCCCTGCGTGGGATGCGCATGGCGGCCGTCGCCGGCATTGACGACATGGATATGCGGCGCGACGTGGCGCGCGATCATATGCGCCGCGCCCGACTGCGCATGGCGTACGATAAACATATCGGCCTGCATGGCGGCCAGATTGTCGACCGTATCGAGCAGGGTTTCGCCCTTGCTCTGGCTCGACGCGCTGATGTTGAGGTTAATCACATCGGCCGACAAGCGTTTCGCCGCGATTTCAAACGTCGTGCGTGTGCGTGTCGAAGGCTCGAAAAATAAATTGAAGATCGCTTTGCCGCGTAGCAGCGGGACTTTTTTGACTTCCTGTTCGTTAACGGCGATAAATCCGTCCGCCGTATCGAAAATTTGCGCCAGGAGCGTCCGCGGCAGCCCGTCGATGGTCAATAAATGGCGCAGACTGCCGTCGGGGTTAAGTTGAGGATTCTGACTCATGCAAGATTCACTAATTTCAAGCTTAATGTTGCATCCTCATCCCGAATGAGATGGATATGCTGGTGGGGAGGGACAGCCAGAACAGCGCCGACAAAATCGGCAGCTATGGGAAGCTGCCGGTCGCCGGCGCGATCGATCAGAACAGCAAGCCGGATTTTGGCCGG
>DAIETB010000150.1:0-6686 GCA_027345925.1 Sulfuriferula sp. | reverse complement strand
GAGACATTTGCCGAAGCGTCGGAGATATTGGATCAGGATTTATGGGCACTGGTTAACGATGGGCCGGCCGAATTGCTGAATCTGACCGCCAATACCCAGCCTTTGATGCTGACGGCAGGTATGGCTGCGTTCCGGGCGTGGCTGGCGGAGGGTGGCCGCATGCCGGATACGATGGCAGGACATACCCTCGGAGAGTATACGGCATTGACGGCGGCAGGCGCTATCGATTTTGCCGACGCCTTGCGGCTGGTACGCGTGCGCGCCGAAGCCATGCAGTCGGCGGTCGCTGACGGAGCCGGAGCAATGGCAGCGATTCTGGGACTGGACGATGAAAGCGTATGCGCCGCTTGTGTCGAAGCGGCACAGGATGACATTCTGTCGGCAGTCAATTTCAATGCTCCGGGACAGGTCGTTATTGCCGGACACAAAACAGCGGTCGAGCGCGGCATGGCCGCGGCGAAAGAACGGGGCGCCAAGCGTGCGCTGTTGTTGCCCGTGTCGGTGCCCTCGCATTGCGCATTGATGCGGCCGGCCGCCGCTCGCCTGGCAGCAGCCCTCAAAGCGGTAGAGATACGGAAGCCGGTCGTGCCGGTGTTGCATAATGCCGATGTGCAGACGCACCGCGAACCTGAGCAGATTCGGGATGCGCTGGTCCGGCAGCTGTATAGTCCGGTGAGGTGGGTGGAAACGGTCGTGGCGATGGCCAATTCCGGTGTCGTACTGGCGGCGGAGTGTGGTCCTGGCAAAGTGTTGGCGGGCCTGGGCAAGCGTATCGACGAACGTATGGCGACTTCGGCGCTGGTAAGTCGAGCTGCGATGGAAGAGTTCAAATTTTCGATAGAACGGGAGTAGACATGCCTGAACAAAGAACAGCATTGGTGACCGGGGCGACCCGGGGCATAGGACAGGCCATCGCGGTGGAGCTGGGGCGCCGGGGAATCGCGGTCATCGGGACCGCAACTTCCGTTCAGGGAGCCGAAGCGATCACCGCCTCTTTGCGGCAGGCGGGGCTGGACGGAGCAGGGCTGGTAATGGACGTAACAAGCGCCGACAGCGTGTCCTCGGCGATAGCCGCAATACAGAAAGATCGCGGCGAAATCGAAATCCTTGTCAACAATGCAGGCATCGTCAAGGATGATCTGTTGATGCGTATGAAAGATGCGGACTGGGATGCAGTTCTCGATACCAATCTGACGTCGGTATTTCGTTTGTCGCGTGCGGTATTGCGCAGCATGATGAAAGCGCGTTACGGCCGCATCGTCAACATCAGTTCGGTAGTCGGTTCCATGGGTAACGCCGGACAGACCAATTATGCTGCCGCCAAGGCCGGGATGGCAGGATTTTCCAAATCGCTGGCGCGCGAGGTCGGAAGTCGTAATATTACGGTAAACTGCGTGGCCCCCGGGTTTATCGACACCGACATGACGCGGGCCTTGCCCGAGAACGCCCGAGCCGCTTTGCTCGAACATATTCCTTTAGGTCGTTTAGGTCTGACCGCGGACATCGCCCATGCAGTCGGTTTCCTGGTTTCCGACGAAGCCGGATATGTCACGGGGGCGACCCTGCACGTTAATGGCGGGATGTACATGGAGTAAACAACTACATGTTTTTTAAAAAAAATAATAGATATTCGCGGCATTTTAAAACGATAGATAACCTGACCTCAGGATTATTGGTAGCAACATGGTGTTATTCGGCTATTTTTGCTAGAATGGCGGGGCTTTTTTATAATTTTGGAGTAGGTAAATGGACAATATCGAACAACGCGTCAAAAAAATCGTTGCAGAACAATTAGGCGTTAACGAGGCTGAAGTTAAAACCGAATCTTCCTTTGCCGGTGATTTGGGCGCTGATTCGTTGGATACGGTAGAACTGGTCATGGCGCTGGAAGAAGAATTCGAATGCGAAATCCCGGACGATGAAGCCGAGAAAATCACTACCGTCCAGCAAGCGATCGATTACGTTAGTGGTCATTTAAATAAATAATTTTAGTACTTTCGGAGCTGTCTTGTCCAAACGCAGAGTTGTAATTACCGGACTCGGGATTGTTTCCCCGGTCGGTACGGGGATCCAGACCAGTTGGGGAAATATACAGGCAGGGGTGTCGGGCATAACCAGAATTTCAAGGTTCGATCCCAGTCCTTTTGCTTCTCAAATTGCCGGCGAGGTAAAAAATTTCGATGTGAGTCTCTATCTTAATCCCAAAGAGGCGCGCCGTATGGATTTGTTCATACAGTTCGGTCTGGCGGCGGGAATAGAAGCTATCAAGGATTCGGGATTGGTGATTACCGAAGCGAACGCCGAGCAGATCGGTGTCAGCATCGGTTCCGGCATAGGGGGCTTGCCGCTCATCGAAGAGACGCATAGCGCTTATCTGGCCAGCGGACCCAGGAAAATCTCGCCGTTTTTTATTCCGGCTTCCATCATCAATATGATTTCGGGCAATCTGTCTATCATGTACGGATTGAAAGGCCCGAATCTGGCGATGGTGACTGCCTGCGCAACAGCTACGCATGCCATCGGCGATTCCGCGCGCATGATCGAGTACGGCGACGTTGATGTGATGGTCGCCGGCGGCGCCGAATCGGCATTGAGCCCTTTGGGTATCGGCGGTTTTTCCTCGGCGCGAGCGCTTTCGACGCGCAATGACGATCCGGCCGCTTCCAGTCGGCCGTGGGATAAAGGGCGGGACGGCTTCGTTCTGGGCGAAGGCGCAGGCGTAGTCGTTCTCGAAGAATACGAGCATGCCCGCGCACGCGGCGCACGTATCTATGCAGAGCTCGCCGGTTTCGGCATGACGGGCGATGCGTATCATATGACTGCTCCGGTGGAAAGCGGGGAAGGCGCGGCGCGTTGTATGCGCAATGCCATGCGCAATGCCGGCGTCAACCCCGATGAGGTCGATTATATCAATGCGCACGGTACTTCAACGCCTTTGGGGGATCTGGCGGAAACTGCGGCGATCAAACTGGCTTTCGGCGATCATGCTTATAAAACCGCCATCAGTTCGACCAAATCCATTACGGGGCATTTACTCGGTGCGGCCGGTGGCGTCGAAGCCGTATTTGCTGCGCTGAGCATTTACCATCAAATTGCGCCGCCGACTATCAATATGTTCGATCAGGACGAAGCCTGCGATCTGGATTTTGTGCCCAATACGGCGCGCCAGATGAAAATCGACGTCGCACTGTCCAATTCGTTCGGTTTCGGCGGTACGAATGGCACGCTGGTTTTTCGCAAAGTCTAGCCTTGGCGGATGTTGCGGCGGATGTCAATCGCGGTACTGATTCGTGCCCACCGCTCGCTTAGCCGCGATTCCGGATATATTCACACTCCATGCGCGTGATCCGGCGCGGTATCCGGTTTTACTGGAAACCGCTGCCGGCAATGGATGGGATATTCTGCTCGCTTATCCTTACAGCATAAATAATTATCCGGCCTGTCGCCGGAACGATTTTTTCGAACACTTCGCTTCGTCCTGGCAAGAAGCCCATGCCGCTACCGATCAGGAAGCGGATATACCGTTTCGCGGTGGCTGGTTTGTGTATCTCGGGTACGAATTGCTGCACAGTCTGGAACCGAGCGTAATGGAACGCAGTGCGGATTCCGGGGATTTTCCGTCGGCCGGATTTATGCGGATTCCCGCTGCGTTGATGATAGACCGGACGGCCGGTACAGCTTGGGCGTTTGCCGAATCCGCAGAATTGCTGAATCGCTTGCAGACCGAAGCCGTGAATTGTGCCGCCGTATCGTTGCCTGAATTAATTCTGCACGATCTGGTCGAAGATCCTGACGAGGTTTTTCTGCACGGGGTCAGCCGTATAAAACGCTATATTGAAGACGGAGACATATTCCAGGCCAATTTGTCGCGGCGCTGGCGCGGACGTCTGCAACACGAACAGAGTGCCGCGGCGCTGTATCGCGCCTTGCGCCTGAGCAATCCCGCACCGTTTGCAGGCATCGCCGATCTGGGCGACGGGAACGTCATCGTCAGTTCGTCTCCGGAACGCCTGGCCAGGGTAGAAGCTGGCCGGATTGTGACGCGGCCTATCGCCGGCACGCACCCGCGTCATGCCGACCATGAGCAGGATGCCCTGATCCGGTCGAATCTGATCGCGCATCCCAAGGAACGGGCCGAGCATATCATGCTGGTTGATCTGGAGCGCAACGATCTGGGCCGGATATGCATTCCCGGCAGCGTACGTGTCGAAGAGCTGATGTCGGTGACCAGTTATCGGCATGTACATCATATCGAATCGACGGTAACCGGAAAATTGCGTGAAACCATAACGCCTATGGATGTGATCCGGGCACTGTTTCCGGGCGGCACCATTACCGGCTGTCCTAAAGTCAGAACGATGCAGATCATCCGCGAACTGGAAGCAACTCCGCGCGGAGCTTATACCGGCAGCATGGGCTATATCAATCTGGACGGCGACATGGATCTGAATATTTTGATACGGACCATGACTTTGAGCCGGATGAATCTGGTTTTTTCGGCGGGAGCAGGCATCGTCGCGGATTCAGACCCGCAACGGGAACTGAGCGAAACGCGCGCAAAAGCAAAAGGCTTGCTAAGTGCGATGGGGATAGTGTCATGATGTTCGTGAACGGAATCGAGCAGGCGTCGATCAGTCCCGCTGATCGCGGATTAAATTATGGCGACGGCGTTTTCCGGACGATGACGATGCAACATGGTCGGGTACGCAATTGGGCGTTGCATTATCGTAAACTAGCCAGTGATTGCGAACGGCTGGGCATAGTCTGTCCTGCGATCGACGTACTGGAAACGGATCTGGCGCGCATTGCGAAGGCTGATATGGCATGCGTCGTAAAAATTATCGTGACTCGCGGCGTCGGCGGTCGCGGTTACGGAGTGTTCAATCAAATGCAGCCTGGCCGGATTGTGTCGAGTTCGGCTTTACCGGTTTATCCCCCCGAGTATGCGACGGAAGGAATCGTTGCGCGATTATGCGCGATACGGCTGGCACGGCAGCCGTTACTCGCCGGAATCAAGCATCTTAACCGGCTCGAGCAGGTAATCGCCCGCAACGAATGGAATGATCCTGCCATTGCTGAAGGTTTGCTGTGCGATGAACCGGGGCATGTGATCGGCGGTACCATGAGTAATGTGTTTATAATACGCGACCGGCAATTGTATACACCCGATCTGACCGGCAGCGGCATAGCCGGAGTGACGCGCGATCGTATCCTGGCGTTGGCTTCCAGTCTCGGTTTGATGGCAACGATTGCGCAACTGGATCTGCAGGAACTGCTGGAGGCCGACGAGGTCTTGCTCTGCAATAGTGTGATCGGGGTGTGGCAAATCCGCGAACTGCACCGGAAACGATGGGAAAAGGGGCTTTTTACGCCATTGATACGCGCCGGGCTGGAGAAAGAAGATGATTAAACGTATTCTGACCCTGGGGTTTTTTGTTCTGGCCTTGATGGCGATTTCTTTATACTGGTATGCTCATACGCCTTTACGACTGGCGCAGATACCCATCGTTTTCGACTTGAAGCCCGGCAGCAGCTTGCCAGCGATAACACGGCAAATGCAAGCCGCACGGGTCTTGCAAGCTGGCGCGCCATTTCGCCTGCTGGCCCGGATTTCAGGCAAGGGCGACAAAATACGCGCTGGATTTTATGTTTTGAACCAGCCGCTGACACCTTTGCAATTGCTCGACAAACTGACGAGCGAAGAAGCGCATGCCCGTGCCATTCTATTTGTCGAAGGCTGGACTTTCAGCCAGATGCGTCTGGTATTGAATGCGTATCCCTGGATCAGGCACGATACTGAGAATATGACGGATCAGGAAATATTACAGGCTTTGGGCGTACCGATAAAACATGCGGAAGGCTGGTTTTTCCCATCGACGTATTACATAGACGCCGGCAGCAGCGACTTGTCGATCCTGCGTCGCGCATACGCTACCATGCAGCAGAATTTGCAGCAGGCGTGGGCCAAACGCGATCCCGGCCTGCCCTATGCCAGCCCGGCCGAAGCGTTGATCATGGCGTCGATTATCGAAAAGGAAACAGCCGTACCTGAAGAGCGCCCGCATATTGCAGCTGTCTTTATCAATCGTTTGCGTCTGGGAATGCGACTGCAGACCGATCCTGCCGTCATTTACGGTTTGGGATCGCGTTACGACGGCAATCTGCATAAACGCGATTTGCAAACGGATACGCCGTATAATACTTATACCCGTTCAGGATTGCCGCCTACGCCCATCGCCATGCCGGGCGAACAATCGATATTGGCGGCTATGCATCCCGCTCACAGCAACGATTTATATTTTGTTTCCAAGGGCGACGGCACGCATTTTTTTTCGAGCAAGCTGAGCGATCACAATCGCGCGGTCGCTCGTTTCCAGAAAAATCTGTAAGCAAGACTAAAAATTATGGCGTTCATTAGTTTGGAAGGAATAGACGGCGCAGGCAAAACGACGCATCTGGCGTGGATAGCGGATTACCTGCGCGAACGCGGCGCGGCGGTGACCGTTACCCGGGAACCGGGAGGCACCCCGCTGGGCGAAGCCTTGCGCAATCTGCTGCTATGCGAAGCGATGCAGACCGATACCGAAGCCTTGCTGATGTTCGCTGCGCGCAGCGAACATATAGCACAGGTCATTCGTCCCGCGCTCGACCGGGGGGAATGGGTAGTGTCCGACCGTTTTACCGAT
>DAIETB010000149.1:0-14476 GCA_027345925.1 Sulfuriferula sp. | reverse complement strand
CCGAGCAGGGACAATCCGCTGGCTCTGAATATATCCTTGGCTTTAAAGCTCTGCATGGAAGCTTGCTGCATTTTCTGGATAATGCCTGTGACGGCATCGGGTTCGTAGATCAGACTTAAATACGACGCTGCCGCAGGATAATCGTGTTCATCCGGGAGAGGCAGCCATTTGATTTTAATTTTTTTACTCATGGAGGCGAATACTCGCAAAATAGAAACAGACGTATTAGCCTCTGGAAGTATTCCCGATCGTAACCGGGAATACAGGCCAGCTCGTTTACTGACGTGCGTATTTGAATTCCGGTAACGCTTTCAATGCGGCTTTGGTTGCGCCCGGCAAAACCAGCTTGTTTCCCTTGGTCCGCAGATGACTGAAAGGAACCAGAACATTATGGCGGTCCATGCCGAGAAATCCGCCTACACCGATAACAGCATACGATATGGATCTTTCGGGAGAAACGATCATATCGTCGATCACGCCGATTTTTTTGTTGTCGTCGTTATAGACAGCTTTGTGTAAAATTCTTTTTTCCGCACTCCAGCCCAAGGCGGCGACTTTCGATTCTTCTACTGAAATACCTATGGTTTCAGTACCTGCGACCGCGTCTGCAGTCGGAGCCGCGTAGGCCATGCTCGCCATATTCATGACGGAACCCAAAACGACAATAGCAAAAAATTTTAATTTCATCTTTTTATCTCCTTGATATAAAACATTAATTATGGTTCGGTAATGCTGTTATGGGTGGCTTTAATCTCCTTTATTTTTTCCGTCTTCAAACGGTATGCGTGCATCCTGTTCGAATCGGCGGCGGCGTTTCTTCGAAAATGCCCACATTACGATAGCAATAAATGCAACTAAGAGCGCGAGCAGGTAAAACATCGTGAATGCTCCTTAATCAATAACTTCTCTAAGGAATCCTGCATCCTATTTTAAGAGTATGCAGGGTGGACAGTAATCGACACCGCTTGGAGCTATGAGACCGTTCCATATTTTCCGGCTATTTTTCATAGGTAAAATATTTACTCTACAAATTCCGATTTCTTTGTAAGTTTAACGCACGTTTTTTCTAAAGTATACGCTCGTCAGGAGAAATATGAATTTCTCCCCCGATTTAAATAGAATATTAAATATCTGTAGCTTACTAGAGCCGGTTTTAGAATTTTAAGTTCAGTCGTTGGTATTTTTTGTAAGACAAAGTCTCTGGATTTGCCTTTGATTTTGAGTTATTCTGCTTGCGATAACATGGAGTTTCCGAGTCTATAATAGGACTCGTTTTTTAAATGTTAAATGACTGGAGAGCAAGATGAGTGAGCAGATACCCGAGATAGATTTTGGCATCGTTATGACCAGCGGCCCGGATACCCCAAAACGATTGGCTTCCCCTTTTTTCCTTGCAGCTACCGCCGCGGCTGAAGAAAAAAGCGTAGTGGTTTATTTTACGGGACTGGGCACTTTGTTATTGCAAAAAGGTGTGGCGGAAACGGTATTCCCCAAAGAAGGCGGTAAATCTGTGGCTGGTTTTATGGATCTCGCCAGAAAAAATGGAGCGCAATTTGTCTTGTGCGCGACTTCCATGGACCTGCACGGACTCAAGCCAGAAGATATGATAGCCGACATTCCCGCGATGAGCGTCGCCGATGCGTTGCCGTACCTCGAAGCCGTGAAAAGAATAGTGAGTTTTTGATTCGGTTACCGTCTTCGGTGATTTATCGATGCGCTGACGGCGAAACAAGAAAGCCTGACACAGTTCAATGTCAGGCTTTTTTATTTGTTGGTGGGTCGGGCGGGATTCGAACCCGCGACAAACGGATTAAAAGTCCGCTGCTCTACCGACTGAGCTACCGACCCAGTGAAGCTCCGGAATTATACGTCATTTCATAAATTCGTCAAGAACGCCGGGGTCAAGAAAAACAATTAAAGCTTGATGAGGAGAAATTCGGGATGTAATTGAGTGCCATCGTGCGTGTAAACCGGCAGGGTGATGATGCTGCTGGAGACCATCTTGTGAGCACGGCCATGTATGTCCGTCTGGATGGTATGCTCTGGAGTATTTTTTTGCGCGACTAGTGACAGCGGCTCCGTAATGATTTCGATAGCCGTGTAATTTTCTCCTTTCCAGGTGAACGACAGGCCTATCATTTCCTGGAGCTCTTCGAGGCTGATGAGATCGTTCATGAAAATCTCAAGCCTTTAATCCAATAGCTATATAAACGATCAGCAACGCCATTCAAAGCTCTCAGGCGGTCTTGCATGCCGCTTTGCATCTGCTCCGTTGTCTGCACTGCGGGGCTGCCGCGCGCCGCATCGATTTCATTCTGTCCTGCCGCGCACCAGGCTTCGATCATTTCGGCCGTCATTTCGACATGGCATTGCATGGCCAAATGTTTGTTATTGAGCACATAGGCCTGATTGTCGCAGTAATCGCTCTTGAATAAATGGACGGCGCGCGGCGGCAATTCGAACGTTTCGCCATGCCAATGAAAGGCATGGAAATGCGTCAGGCCGTCGAGCCAGGCGCGTGCGTTATCGTTATTGTCGGCGTATACCTCGCCCCAGCCGATTTCCTTGACGGGATTGGGTTGGACTGTCGCCCCCAACGCTTTGGAGATGAGTTGGCCGCCCAGGCAATGGCCGAGGACGGGAATGTCGGCGTCGACGGCGCTGCGGATCAAGCGCAGGGATTGCTCAATCCAGGGCAAGGAGTCGTTGACGCTCATGCTGCCGCCCATGAAAACCAGGCCGCTGAATTCCTTCGGATCGGCGGGAACGGCTTCGTTTTCATCGATTTTGATCAGGTGGCTCGGGATCTCGTGCCGATCGAGAAACTCGGAGAAATATCCCGCACCTTCGTTAGGAATATGACGAAAAATCGCAACGGGTTTCATCGTTTGCGCTCAGGCGGCGCGCTTGTCGCGCTCGATCAGAGCGTAAGCCGAGTGGTTGTGGATTGATTCGAAGTTTTCGCTCTCGACTACATAGCTGTCTATTTTCGGATTGTTGTCGAGCGCGGCGGCGACGTCGCGCACCATGTCTTCGACGAATTTTGGATTATCGTAAGCGCGCTCGGTGACGTATTTTTCGTCGGGTCGCTTCAATAAGCCATACAGTTCGCACGACGCCTGGCTTTCTGCGATGCCGACGATGTCTTCGATCCAGAGGAAGCCGTTGGTGCGCGCGGTAATCGTGACATGCGAGCGCTGGTTATGCGCGCCGTACTCGGAGATTTTTTTGGAGCAGGGACACAGGCTGGTCACGGGTATCACCACTTTGGTGGTATGCACGTACTGCTGGTTTTCGATCGCGCCGATAAATGTCACATCGTAATCCATCAGACTCTGCACGCCGGAAACGGGAGCGGTCTTGTTGATGAAATAAGGGAAGCTCATTTCGATATAGCCCGATTGCGCTTCCAGTCGCTGCACCATTTGACGCAATATCGTCTCGAAGTTTTCTATCGAGATTTCTCGTTCGTTGGCGTTGAGAATTTCAACGAAACGAGACATGTGCGTGCCCTTGAAATTATGCGGCAAAAACACGTACATATTGAAATTGGCAATCGTATGCTGAATGCCGCTGCTTTTATCCGCTACGCGGATCGGATGGCGAATGGATTTGATACCTACCTTGTTTATGGCAATCTGCCGGGCGTCCGCATAATTCTGTACATCGGCCATTGCGGTAATATCGCAACAATCGTTCATGATCTGTCCTGTCATTGCTGTTCGAATTGGTTAATTATATCCTTCTTTATCCGACTGAACTACTCGGGTAAAGTGATTTCCCAGGCTTTAACTATTCCCTCCGCATCCAGGCCGCAGTCTCGCAGCATCTGCGCATGGTCGCCGTGATCGATGTACCGGTCGGGCAAACCAAGCTGTATGACTCGCGTAGTCCGCTCCAAAGCATGCAGACATTCGCTCACGGCGCTGCCTGCACCACCCATCGCGGCATTTTCTTCTATGGTAATAATCAGGTCGTGCGTGTCGGCTAACAGTTGGACCAGATCGGCGTCCAAAGGTTTAACGAAGCGCATGTCGGCAACGCTGGCATCGATGCGCTCGGCTGCCGTCAGCGCTGCAGTGACCATGCTGCCGAACGCCAGTATCGCCACGCGCCGACCCTGGCGGCGCATTACTCCTTTGCCGACGGGGAGGGCGGTCATCGTTTCGGCGACCGCGGCGCCCCGGCCACTGCCGCGCGGGTAGCGCACCGCGCTGGGCCCGTGCAATTGCATCGCCGTATAGAGCATTTGCCGGCATTCGTTTTCATCGGACGGGGTCATGACTGTCATGTTTGGTATGCAGCGCAGATAACTCAGGTCGAAGCTGCCGGCATGGGTCGGGCCGTCGGCGCCGACCAGACCCGCCCGGTCGATGGCGAAAACGACGGGCAGATTCTGCAGGGCGATGTCGTGGATCAGCTGGTCGTAAGCGCGTTGCAGAAACGTGGAATAAATCGCCACGACCGGTTTGTAGCCGTCAGCGGCCAGTCCGGCAGCAAAAGTCAGTGCATGTTGCTCGGCGATGCCGACGTCGAAATATCGGTCTGGATACAACTCCGAAAAACGCACCAGTCCAGACCCTTCGCGCATGGCCGGAGTAATGCCGATCAAGCGTGGTTCAAGAGCGGCCATATCGCAGAGCCAGTCGCTGAAAATTTGCGTGTAACTAGGCTTGCCGCCGATTTTTTCGAGTATGCCGAGATCGGGCTCGAAAGCGGGTACGCCGTGATATAAGCAGGGATTTTCTTCGGCGCGCGGATAGCCTTTGCCTTTTCTGGTTACTACATGCAGGAATTGTGGCCCCGGCAGACGGCGGATATTGCTCAGGGTTTCTATCAGCACATCCAGATCGTGCCCGTCGATCGGCCCGATATAATTGAAACCGAATTCTTCGAACAGGGTACCCGCCGGCGTGACCATCCCTTTGACATGTTCTTCGGCGCGTTTTGCCAGTTCCAGCATCGGCGGGACGTGCGATAGTACTTTTTCGCTGGCGCGGCGAGCCGCCGTGTAAAAACGTCCGGAAATCAGTTTGGCCAGATAATTGTTAAGCGCACCGACGTTGGGCGAAATCGACATATCGTTGTCGTTGAGGATGACGAGCAGGTTGGCGTCCATATTGCCTGCGTTGTTAAGCGCTTCGAACGACATGCCCGCCGTCATGGCGCCGTCGCCGATAATGGCGACAGCGCGTCGGTCGAGACCGGATAGTTTGGCGGCTACTGCCATCCCCAGCGCGGCGGAAATGGAGGTACTGGAATGACCGGTGCCGAATGTATCGAATTCGCTTTCTTCCCGTTTGGGAAACCCGGCTATTCCGCCAGTTTTGCGCAGACCTGACATGCCGTTGCGACGGCCGGTAAGGATTTTATGAGGATAGCATTGATGACCCACATCCCAGACCAGGCGGTCGTCCGGTGTATTGTATACGTAATGCAAGGCAATCGTCAGTTCGACCGCGCCGAAATTGGAAGCGAAATGTCCCCCTGTCAGTGCAATGCTGTCGAGCATGAAGTCTCGTAAGGATTGTGCGAGTATGTGCAGGTCCTCGCGTTTTAACAAACGCAATTCTGTGGGAGTGTCGATGCGGTCCAGTAACGGGTAAGTTCGGTTCAAAATGTTCTCTGTACAATAATATCTGCCAGTTGACGTAAACGCAGGTTATGGGTGAATTGGTCCAGTGAAGCGGTCGCTTCTTCGTGCAGAGAGCGGGCAAGCGACCTCGCATCGGCTATTCCCATCAAACTGACATAGGTCGGTTTGTTCTGTTCGGCGTCTTTGCCGGCGGTTTTGCCCAAAGCGCTCGTAGGGGCGGACGCATCGAGTATATCGTCGACTACCTGAAACGCAAGGCCGACGCATTTGGCGTAATGGTCCAGCCTGTCGAGTTCCGCTTCCGTTAGTTCGTTGCCGCAATACGCTCCGAACATGACGGCGGAGCGTATCAGTGCGCCGGTTTTGTGGATATGCATTAATTCGAGTTCAGGTAGCGTCAGGTTTGCACCCACACTGTCGAGATCGATCGCCTGGCCGCCTGCCATGCCACGCGAACCGGCGGCCGTTGCCAGCAGCTTGACCATTTCGAGCTGTCGTGCGGCGCTAATACCTTCGACCGGCGAGGACAATACTTCAAAGGCCAGACTCTGCAAGCTGTCGCCCACCAATAAAGCGGTCGCTTCGTCGAATTCGACATGGCAGGTGGGCTTTCCTCGCCGCAGCACATCGTTATCCATACAAGGCAGATCGTCGTGCACCAGAGAATAGGCATGTATCATTTCCACTGCGCAAGCTGCTGCCATTATGCGATCGGGGTCGGTCTCGCTGATTTCGCCTGCAGCATAGGCGAGCAAAGGGCGTATCCGTTTTCCTCCGCCGAGCACGGCATAGCGCATCGCGGCATGAAGCCGGACAGGAAAGCCGGAAGAATCGGGTAAATAGCGTTCCAGCGCAGCTTCGGTACGGATAAGTAGCGTATCCGACCAGCTTGAAAAATCAGTTGTCATGCGTTACGCCCGGATTGTTGAATGCTTGTAGCGTGCCGTTTTCGAGAATTTGTACTTGTTGTTGCGCGGCCGTCAGCGTACTGTGGCAGAATTGTAATAATTCCGTTCCGCGTTGATAGGCGGTCAGCGATTGTTCCAGTGTCAGCTGGCCGGATTCCATTTCACTGATCAGGACTTCCAGTTCGGTCATTGCGGTTTCAAAACTGGCGGGAGGGGAAACAGGATGAGTCATCGCGATAACATATTCGTAAATAGATAAATCTTACCGAATAATTGCGCTTAGCGCTATTATTAGCGATAATTCCCGGCTTGATTACCGATGGCGGTTTGTGTTTTTTTATTAACGGGGGGTTAAGCGGCTGGCGCGCCGTCTTAATATATTGTCTTTTGGTCACTTCGTTAGGGGTGTACTCGCTATATGTCTGATTTGGCTGTTGCATCACAGTTGTCGCACACTGCTTCTCAATTACCGGTCAGCTGGTATTTCGATCCCGATATTTATGCATTAGAGCTTGAAATTCTGTTTGCCCGGGGGCCGGGCTATGTCGGACACCAATTGATGGTGCCCGAGTCAGGCGATTATCATGTTCTCGATACGACCAATCAAGCGTCGATGCTGGTGCGGAATGAGCGCGGTATCGTCTTGTTGTCGAACATTTGCCGGCACCGGCAGGCGATGATGTACGAAGGACGGGGTCGTCTGCGCAATATCGTTTGTCCCTTGCATCGCTGGACTTACGATAAAGAAGGCAAGCTACTCGGTGCACCTCATTTCCCCGATAATCCATGCCTTGATCTGGGCAGTACGCCGCTGCAAAACTGGAACGGCCTGTTGTTCGGCGGCCAACGCGACGTCGCGGCCGACCTCGCCAATCTGGGCGTAACGCAGGCGCTGAATTTCGATGGTTATATGCTCGATAAGGTCATGGTCGAGGAATACGAATGCAACTGGAAAACCTTTATCGAGGTCTATCTCGAAGATTATCATGTAGAACCGTTCCATCCGGGTCTCGGTAATTTTGTGACCTGCGCCGATCTGAAATGGGAATACGGCGACTGGTATAGCGTACAGACGGTAGGCGTATCTCGCCGGCTGAGCAAGCCGGGCAGTCCTGTCTATCAGAAATGGCAACAGCAGGTTTTGAAATATCGTGACGGCGCGGTGCCGGACCAAGGCGCGATCTGGCTGACGTATTATCCGAATATCATGGTGGAATGGTACCCTCATGTGTTGGTAGTCAGCACCATTATTCCGACGGGCATCGAATCGTGCCGGAACGTGATCGAATTCTATTATCCCGAAGACATTGCTTTATTCGAACGCGAACTGGTCGAAGCGGAGCAAGCGGCCTATGCTGAAACCGCGCTGGAGGACGACGAGATATGCCGTCGCATGCAGCGCGGTCGTCGAATGCTGTACGAACAGGGTAAAGAAGAATCGGGTCCGTATCAATCGCCGATGGAAGACGGCATGGTGCATTTTCACGAGTTTATCCGCCGACAGATTTCGTCGCATCTTTAACGATTGACCCGAACTATTTTTTCCCGTTTTCATAATGCTCAGGTACGCGATCTGGTCTGGGTAATGGCATCGCCGAATCTGCTGGCAGAGGCAGACTGGCTGATAGGCGATCGTGAGTGCGAAAAAATATTAGCGGCGGCAATGCCTGCGTTGCTGGCGCTGGATCGTCATCCCGAACCGCTGCTGGCATGGCTGGCCGCCCGCAGCCCAAAACGGCTTGGGCCGTATTTTGAGTTGCTGGTTGCCTACTGGCTCGCTTTCCTGATCGATGCGAACTGGTATGCGACCAACAAAATTGTGAAATCCGGCCGTATTACGGTGGGGGAATACGATCTGCTCTGGCGTTCAGGCGCTGGACAGTTGCATCATTGGGAAGTATCGGCAAAATTATATTTGCTGGTTAATCCGGATCGCGGCTTCGCCGGTTATATCGGTACCATGAAACACGACAGGCTGGATTTGAAAGTAGCGCGTTTGCGCGACAAACAGTTGCATCTGGCCGTTACGCCTGAAGGGGCAACGGCTCTTCCTGAGCCGGGTGAACACGTCCGTTGCCGGGCTTTATTTAAAGGATGGTTGTTTTATCCGCGCCAGGTACCGGATTTTTCAGCTACCGGATTATCGCCGCGGCATCTGAGCGGCTGGTGGGCGCATTGGCACAATTCGGAATTTGTGCTGCAACCGAATCTAAGGTGGCGTATATTGGAACGTCTGTCGTGGCTTGCGCCGGTGCGGTGCGATGTGAGTTCCGAATCGAGTACTGAGGCCGGGTTCAGGGAAGAACTAACCGCTTATTTTGCCGGACACGCCACACCATTATTAGTCGCCGGGTTATCTCAGGCCGACGATGGATGGGAAGAAGTCACGCGAGGCTTTATCGTGCCATCGGCATGGTAATCCGCCTGACTGAGGATTCTCTGATTTTTGTATGCCTGCTATTGTTTTTAAACAAGAACAGGTTTAAGCCAGTACAGGAATAGCGCTGCGGATGCCAAACATTACTCAAAAACGTCAATTCAATCGTCTGAATGTTGTACAGTCGGCAATGCTTGTCAGTCGTATTTTCGGGGCGATAAAAGGCGAAATTCGAGATTTTTCCGCTAACGGGGTTCTGTTTGCTTTAAGCAATTCGCCGATGGCGGTTAATTTGCCTGATCAGCCTGTCGCCGTCAGTTTTAAATCCGTATCCGGACAATATCGCATTACGGGACGCATAGTACGCGTGTTCGAGCGATCGATAGGCATTGCTATCGATGATTTTCCGGATTCTGCCTATCATGCGTTGGTTTCGCTTGCCCAACAGCCTTTTAATCCGGTTCCCGCGCAACCGGATACTTACGGCAAGATAAAAACCAAGGCAGTCGATACCGGCTGCCTGACGCTATACCGGGAATTTATCGATCGGGTCATCAGCCATTTTTACGGCAATCTTGAAATCAAACTTGCCGCCCTGGAATTAAAAGAAACCTACACTTCGCACCGCTGGGCTTTACGTCATGCCGCGCCCATGCTGATAGCTAGGCGCAAGGAAATCGAAGCGGCTTTGCTTGTCGATCCCGTTGTCGGGCAAAAAACTCCGTATCGTGAAAAGGAGGCCAAACCGGCACTCGAATTAGTCGATACGAAAGAATTCGACGACTGGCTTGCAGTATCACAATTGATACATAAATTGAATACCGATTATGCTGCCGAAATTGCTCAATTCGAATCGCGGTATGCCAAACTGCTTTCGTCTACCCGTGAATCCGACTTGCGTTCATTTAGCCCGCAACGTATTTTTTGGGCTTTGCATGAATCGCTGGGTAAATTCATAACGGATAATGAACTGAAGGCGCAGCTCTATAAATTGTTTTTCGAGTCGGTAAGTGAGTATTTCGCCTCGTTTTATGTGGACCTTAATCAGGCTGTCGCTTTTGTGGCGTTACCTCAGGCCGACCTCGTAAAACGGAGGAGCGGTCCGGATGCGAAACCCGTCTCCGAACCGATATCGGCTTTTTCGCTTCCGTTTGCAGAGCCGGCTTCATCCGGCCCGGCCGCCGTCGAAAATAATCGTGTGTTGACTTTTCCTGCGAATAATCGATCGTTATCGATCAGTGATTATCTGGCCGGTGCAAACACTGTTTCCGGTACCTCAAAGCCATCGAGCGACTCAACTGGGTTTCCGCTCGATTCAATCTCATTTGATTACGGCTTAAATCAATTGCTATGGCGATTCAATTATTTTCTTAAGAATCCAGAAGCTGCTGCGAATTCACGAGCATTGAGCGACGTGGTTGTCGGCTGGTCCGACCGGAAAGCGACCGATAATGATGCCGCCACGATGCCTGCAGTATATGAACTGCCGGGACAAGCGGCTCCCCGTATGCGATTCATCGCCCCATCGGTGCCGTATATCTCGTCAGATGCGGTTTATCATATTGAGCCGGAGCAGCTGGCACCCATTTTGAGCGTGGTCGACCGTATCCGGCAAAATCGTTCCGGACGGGATTTTGATTCTCATGCAATACCGATAAAGACCCAGTTGCGCGATACGCTGACGCAGTTGAAAGCAGCTCCAGGCGTACTTGATCCGTTCGTCGAAACCATCGGTGGCTTCGAGGAAGGGCTGAATTCCGGGACCATGGGCAAGTCGCAGGATTCGGCCATCATCGTTTTGCTGAAAAAAATGGAATTACCGCTGATCAAGCTCGCGCTGACCGACAAACATTTCGCACAAGGGAAAAGCCATCCCGCTTTACAGACAGTTAATCTGATTGAGCGTTTTCATGCCGCAACGGACGATGCAGGCTTTTTTTTCGATCAGCGCTTGCATCGTTTGCTGGATTTATTGATTACCCAGATTGTCGACCAGTTCGAATCGAATAAGGCGGTCTTCGAAGAAATTAATAACGTTCTGGTTACCTTATTACTGCCTATCGAAGATGCGCGTAAAAACAAAATTGGCCAGATTCAACTCGCTTTTTCTCAAAGAGTAAAAAATCATCCAGATAATCCTGCTGTTGAGATCGATCCCGGTCAATCGGCAGATGAAGCCATAATCGCGATCATGGATCTCATGACACCGGGGGATTGGGCATCCGTAGCGATTGCCGAGGCACATGTTGCGTTTCAACTGGTCTGCCACAACGCACTAAGCGGACGTTACCTGTTTGTCAATCGTTCCGCTACCACAGTACTCGAGTATACCAGGCAGGAACTGTATGATGTGTTATCCCGAAACGGTATGTATAGTCTGCCGGAATACGATCTGCCGTTTATGGAACGCTCGGCGTATAAGGGGCTGTTGAACGTGTATGAGCAGGTTTGTCAGCAGGCGACTCACGATCCGGTCAGCGGTTTGATCAATCGCAAAGCTCTGATGGCGCATCTGGAGACGATATTCGGTCAGGAACTGGCGCAAAGAAAAGGAATTTTCGTCTGCATGATGATGTTGGACCGAAATAATCTGCTTTGTCAGAATGTCGATTCTGCTGAAGCAGAGTCGTCGTTTGCCGCATTTATCGGGGAAGTTGCCCGTTATATCCGGCCCGAGGACGTATTTGCCCGTTTAAGCGAAACGATTTTTTCTATTGTATTGCACGATAGTAATACGGAACGCGCAATTTCAGGTATGAAAACGCTGATTACTCAAATCGAGCGGCAACGGATACGGTTTCAGGACAAATATTTCGCTATCGGGGCCAATATCGGTATTTCAGAATTGACCGATTTTATCGATACTCCGCAAAAATTGCTAAAAACCGCCGGGGCTGCTTGCATATCCGCAAAAAAACAAGGCATAAACTGGGTGGAATTATATACGCCGCATAATAAGCAAATCGAACGGGAGCAATCAATGTTCGAATGGGCGGGAGCGATCGATCAAATGCTGGCAGATAAATTACTGTATTTGCGCTGTCAAAAAATACAGCCGATGAACCGCCATGGCAACCTTTTACCGCATTATGAAATATTGCTGGGCTTGCCGGACGATTTCGACATTACTATTCAAGGTTTTGTGCTCGCGGCTGAAAAATGGAATCGCTCAGCCGATATCGATATGTGGGTACTGCAGCGTAGTTTCGTCTGGTTGCGTACGCAAGAGAGCAAACTGTCCGCAATCGGAGGGGTATCGATCAATCTCTCAGGTCAATCGCTTAATAATCAGCGGATATGGGCGATAATTAAAGAAAATTTGCAGGCTGAACCCGAGCTGGCTAAAAAAATAATTTTCGAGATTACTGAAACGGCAGTCATCCAGAATCTGGAAACCGCGCAGCGGTTTATTGAAACCACACGGAGCTACGGTTGCCGTTTTTCTCTGGACGATTTCGGCAGCGGATATAATTCTTTTGCTTATCTGCGTACTCTGAGCCTTGATTTCCTCAAGATAGACGGCGCTTTCGTGCGCGATATGGTGACATCGTCCACCGATTTCGCGATGGTCAAATGCATGCACGATATCGCGCATGCATTAGGTTTGAAAACCGTGGCCGAGTATGTGGAAAATGACGACATACTCGACAGATTGCTCGAACTCGGAGTGGATTACGCTCAGGGTTACGCGGTGGAAACGAGTAAACCGATCACAGAGCTGATGCTGTAAGCCAGAGCCCTGTCAAGGTGCTGGATTCATGCGGGTCAAATGCACCGCTTCGATTTCAGCCAGAATTTCCGGGGAAAGCGGTTTTTCCCACGCCAAAATATTTTCGCGTAGCTGCGTCATGGTCGTTGCGCCGATGATGGTCGAAGTGACAAACCAGCGATGATAGACGAAAGCCAGAGCGAGTTCGGCCGGGGCGTAACCGTGTTTGGCGGCAATTGCCGCGTAGTCGGCGACGGCGGGAGCCACGCCGGGCTTGCCGTAACGTTGCACGAGAGCGGGAAATTCGGTAGCGCGACCGGACGCTTTCGGGTCGGCGAGATATTTGCCCGACAGGTGGCCGAAAGCAAGCGGTGAATACGCCAGCAACGCGAGTTTTTCGCGGTAGACGATTTCGGCGAGATTGAATTCGAAGCCGCGGTTGAGCAGATTGTAGCAATTCTGGATGGAAACGATACGCGGCAGCTGATGATCTCTGGCGATGCGCAGGAATTCCATCACTCCCCATGCGGTTTCGTTGGAAACGCCGACATAGCGGATTTTTCCCTCTTGTACCAACTCTGCCAGAGCCTGTAGCTGATCGTGCAGGCTGGTATCGTGTTTTTCCTGAGCCGGGTCGAATTGATACTGGCCGAATATCGGCACATTGCGTTCCGGCCAATGCAACTGGTACAGGTCGATATAATCGGTGCGCAGCCGTTTCAGCGAACCTTCGATCGCCGCGCGGAGGTTGGCGCGATCGAACGCAGCCGGACCGCCGCGTATCCAGGTCAGCGAGCGGCGCGGACCCGCCGCTTTGGTCGCCAGTATTACTTTGTCGCGCGTCTGGGTTTTGAGCCAGTTGCCCACTATCGTTTCGGTTTTGCTATAGGTTTCGGCGCAGGACGGAACCGGGTACATTTCTGCCGTGTCGACGAAATTGATGCCGCGTTCGAAGGCGTAATCCAGCTGGCTGTGGGCTTCGGCTTCGTTGTTTTGCTGGCCGTAGGTCATGGTGCCCAGGCAAATGGAGGAAACGTGTAATTCGCTATCGCCGAGTTGTCGGTAATTCATGGAGGCAGTTCCGTTATTCAAAGATAAACGAAAATTCTACCGTGGAATGCAGCGTGAAGCGCGTTGTTTTTTGCAAACGGGTTGGATTTTTTATGAGAGCAGGCTTAATCTGCGCAAAAGACCCATACGGCGACTGTATCGCCGATGAACATTCCGAAGCTTCTGCGCTGTTTATCGGCAGGAACCTTTGTATTATTTGATCCTGGTTCTGCAGGTTTTGATGCCGAATGGTAAATATGCCGGGCACCAGCCGATCAATCCGGTTGCCAGCGGAACAACGCCGATATATCCCCAATAGCCTATCGTGCCGGTCGCTGCCAGTCCAACCAGAATGATGCCTGCGACGATACGGATGATGCGATCGGTACGACCTACATTACTCATGATCCACTCCTTATTGCATGAATAGAAAGGATATTAGAGCATAATATCGGGTAAATGTATGTGATTGTCGCTATAGCGTATGAAATTTATACGCTTCATAATCGGCTGGCAGTAAGCATTAACCGCTTCATTTCGCGTATCGCCGCGTCCCAGCCGGTAAACAGGGCTTGCGCGACGATGGCGTGACCGATATTGAGCTCGGCGATACCGGGCAACGCGGCGACGGCCTGTACGTTGTGGTAATGTAAGCCGTGTCCGGCGTTCACTTGCAGGCCGAGCCGGTTGCCGTATTCGACTGCGTGCGCGATGCGTTGCAATTCATCGTCTTGTTCTTGATGCGGGACTTCGGCGTAGCGTCCGGTATGAATTTCGACGACCGGTGCGCCGCAGGATTTGGCGGCGTCGAGCTGGCGCTCGTCGGCGTCGATAAA
>DAIETB010000141.1:0-4541 GCA_027345925.1 Sulfuriferula sp. | reverse complement strand
TTCGGTACCGGCGTCGCATCCGTTCATCGAAGCGCGAGCCGCCGCTACCCTGACGGCAGGAAATGCGAAAGTCGGCTTCAGTCTCTATGCACCCGGAGCGAAATCCGTCAGCCTGATCAGCGATTTCAATGGCTGGAGCAGCGAGCGCTCAGTCCAATTGCATCCATTAGGCAACGACAAGTGGGGGGTTACGGTCAAATTGCCACCCGGCTCTTATCAATACGCATTCCTGATTAATGGCCGCAAGGTCGTTACCGATCCGGTGGCAAGACAGGTCAATGACGATTTTGGACATAAAAACGCGATCGTTACAGTAATATAAAATAAACGAGGCCAATATGCGCATATATTTACGGATTATCTGGCTGAGCTTCTGGTTGGGTTTGACTGTTGCGGTTCAAGCGCATGCGGAACCTGCGCCATTGAATCAGGAAATGGCACGATTGAAGACAGCCGATGCGGCTGATCGTCAGCTTTTGTCGAACGATACGGATAACGCATTGAAATCGGGCGTGAGTCAGCATGACATATATCGTCTGGCAAGCTTGGCGGTGGCACAGAATTATACAGCCAGGGATGTCGCCGGGTTTGTTGAAAAAATTACCGCTCTGAAACGCAATGGTCTGCCTCAGGGCTTGGTGCTGGGAAAAATTCTGGAAGGGATGGCAAAACACGTCCCTGCGACCAGTATTCTGCCGGTGGCGGCATTATGGACGACAGCCCTTGAAAACTCGAATGCTCGCATACAGGACATGGAGAAAAAAGGTCTGACTTATACGGCTGCGACCCAACGGCCGGCCCTGGTCGAAGCGGGCGCGACCTTGCAGCAACTGTATGGCGCTCCCCAGGCGCTCACTGCGCTGGCTAACGCCGCGGAAAATTCCGGTCGCATGGTACGTAGCGCCGCCAGCCTGATCGCTGCTACGCAACTCGCGGAAACGCTTTTACTGTATGGTGCCAAGCCCGATCAGGCGTTATCGTTGTCCGCTGCAAGTTTGCGGGCTAATTATGATGCAGGACGGATTCTCGGTCTGCAACGCAGCCTGCTGGAGCAGTTGGAGCACGGTCAGTCCTTAGCTGATATCATTGCCGAACAGCACGGACCGCTCGCTGCTGTGCAATCGTTTAACCATGCTTCCTCTGCACTTCCCGGTCTGGCTAAAAGCGCCATGCCCGGTGGTTTTTCCGGTCCGGTTTCTCCTGGAGGGCAGCAGGGTGGCGGTACCCGGCCTGGCGGTTTTGCTTCGGGCGGGCCTGGCGGCGGTTTTTCTGGAATGCCTGGCAGAGGCATGGGAGGAGCGATGGGTCGTTGAATTTAAAATAATAGACACAGTATTTAATCCTGGATAAATAAAAGCCCGGAATTAATCAATTTGATAACAATAGGGACTTTATATGCAATTGAAAAATCTGACGCGACACATGGTCGCTGGTTCATTGTTGGCGGCAGCGGGATGGGCGACCTGCGCAAATGCTGACATTGTCGTTAATGCAGGGCTGGGTACGACCTACGAAAGCAATGTCAACGGTGCGCCCACATCGACCGGACTAGGCAGCGATACCTATACTACATTGAATGCTTCGGCTCAGTATTTTACTCCTCTCGACGAGAGCAAATCGACGTATTTTATCGGGCAGTTCGGGGCGCTTGCCAGCAAATACAATACCTTTTCAAATCTGGACAATACGGAAGCGATCGCCAGTGCCGGCATCTACAAGCAATTTAATTCGAGTTGGTCGGGAGAGCTCAGCGGTCGGGGTTTTGACCTGCACGTCCAACAAAATGGCCTGGACGCGCGGGGAGAGGGTACGACTCTGCTGGTTAAAAATCAGCTGACATCGGATCTCTGGTTGCAAGGCGTGGCGGATTACGAGGATTCCAGAGCGGATTTGAGCTCCTATGGATATGCCGGAACTACGCTGGGAATGAATCTGGGCTATCTGCCCTGGCAAAATACGTTCGTTAATACCGGCTACAATCATATTTCCCGTAATTTTGATACGGCTGTCGGGTTTACTACTACGACTCAGGCTTATTTTGTGAATGTGGTGCAGCAGTTGACGAAAAACTGGTTTTTGAACGGGACCTATACCTATCAGGACAATACTTCCAACATCGCCGGTACTGCCTATAAAGATCAGATATTGTCGCTAGCGATCAATTTCAGTTATTGAGTTGCGTGTAACCTTATCAACAACAGCCACGTCTAAATCATTGTAATGACATGCTGTACAAACAGTATGATTCGCTTCTTTAGGATAACGATGGAAATCAATTCAGGAGATTAGTACCATGAAAAACAGAAAAATGACAAAATTAATTTTAACGGTTTCGATAGTGAGCGCAATAACCGGTTCCGCATGGGCCGATGATGCTCAAAAACCCGCTCAACCCGCTGCTAAAACCACTACGCAGCAAATTGGCGGATTTGGTAGCGGTAGCGGTGTGGGAATAGGCGGCGAGTTTGGCAACCCCAATGCCAATAGCGGAGCGGCAACGCACAGCAATGGACGGGGTAGCGAGACGTTCGGTGGCGGCTTCACGCAACAGCGTGCGCCGGGAGCGGGTCCTTTATCCTCTAATCCTGGTACAGGAACAGGCCCCTCGCCGACGATGAAAGCGCCTTCTTCGTTCCGGTAGACGGCAACGCAGAGTCCTGAAGTCGCCTGAGCAGTGATAAATCGCGAGCCGTAATTTAATTCCCCATGTCCTGCATGGGGAATTTTTTTGGCCGTGTTAAAACAGTTCTTAAAACGATTATTGTGCCGAAGCGGAAAGAGGTTTGCAGATTCCCTTGTTTTCAACTTTCAGCCAGGCTTGCTGGACCTGCGGCGGCAGATGATCCATGTTTTTCAGAAAAAGCGCGAGTGTCCAGATTTGCTTGTCGGTCAGCGCATCCCGAAAAGATGGCATCGCAGTCAGGCGTATGCCATGTTTGATTTTCCAGAACGAATATCCTTCGGGATCGTCTTCCACGCCGTCGGTAGCAAGTTGGGGCGGCTTCTGATACAGGCCTTTTGCAATGTTGGATGCAGACTCTGTTCCTTGTGCGGTACCGTGACAGATCGCGCAATTTTCCTGAAACAGCATGACGCCGGCGAGCAGATTCTTGTCGTTCAGTTCGACCGGATCTGGCCCTTTAGGGGCTTCATTTCGTAAAGTCGCTCTCAGAGAAGTGCGAGCCATCCATATTTCAAGTTTGCTGGGTTTGCCGTCTGCATTGGCAGGAATCTTACCGCTTTTTACGATAAGATAACCGCCGATCAAACCGACCAGAATTAATGTCGCGATACCCAAAAAAAATCCTTTTAACATTCGGTTTCCTCCTGTGTGTAATGCCAAACTGTACCGTGTTGAGCAAGGTCTGGTCAAATAATGTGGCGCGAACGTCTGCTACCGCAGCGGCAAGCAGACGACCGATACCGATTCTAAAATATCGGGAATGATTTGGGATGCCGGAATGGCACCGAGTTAAGCCGGTACCGTGTTTGCATGTTTGCTCCTGTTTATTCGTAAATTGTCAGTCATTCTACCCTGACAGCGATTTAAAAATGTAGCGTTTAAATCAGGCTTACGAGTTCGCAAGTCCGACGCATACCTGCACTATTTTTTGTCGGCGGCTTTTGTCAGCGCCGGTACGCCCATCAATATTGTAGTGTTTGGCGTCTGAGGAAGCTCGGGTAAAGTCTGTTTGGGGAATTTTCCGGTCAGGCTATTCAAAAACGCGACGATATCGTTGACTTCCTTGTCGGTCAGTTTCTTGCGTAACTGGCACGCTGCCATAACTTTGACAGCTTGCGGCAAGGTCTGTACGGTGCCGTAATTGAAATAGGGCGCCGTTAGCGCTACGTTGCGCCAGGTCGGTACTTTGAACATATTTTTATCGGTAGCTTTATGAGTCACTTTAAAGCGTCCTTCGTCACCTTTCAGTTTGTATTGTTGTATGTATTTGGCGCATTGATCGTAATCGGGTTGCGAGGGGAATTTTTGATAAAACCCGGTGCCCATCGGAGTGCCGCTATTATCAAACATGGCTCCCGCATGACAGGTTTCACAGCCTGTAGTTTCCACGAGTTTCATTCCTGCGATGGCTGAAGGGTCCAGCGCTTTTTTGTTGCCGGCCATATATTGATCGTAGGGACTGTCGGGAGTGATCAGGGTACGTTCATAAGTGGCGATGGCCGCAACTACGTGATTGAAAGTCAGAGGTTTTTTGTCGCCGAAGACGCGAGCGAATTCTTCCCGGTATCCGGGTATCTGTTCCAGTCTGTCAACAACGGCTATACCGCTGGGCATACCCATTTCGATATGGTTCTGGATAGGCCCTTGCGCCTGTTCTTCCAGACTTTTTGCCCGGCCGTCCCAAAATTGCACGGTATTGAAAGCCGCATTGAATACGGTAGGCGAATTGCGCGGAACGTCTACGCGCCCGAAGACCCCGAAAGACAACGGCAGATTACCGGTTCCGTTGCTGGTCACATTATGGCAGCTATTACAGGATATGGCTCCCGATAAGGAAATGCGCGGATCGAAATATAAT
>DAIETB010000109.1:0-5231 GCA_027345925.1 Sulfuriferula sp. | reverse complement strand
AATTCACGCCTATCATTCCGATGTCGTCGAATACGCCATGAATCGGCGCGTATGGATCGTCTCGCCGACGACGCTGATGGCGGTGCTCAATACGGCGCGCGCCGTCATCAAGGACGTAGAAACCCGTCGCCAGGTTCATATCATCAAAGACGAACTCTCCAAACTCGGCAAAGAATTCGGCCGTTTCGACGCGCGCATGAAGAAACTGGCCGACCATATCCGGCAAGCTCACGAAGACGCCGCCGAAGTTCATACTACCAGTCAGAAAATCAGCCGGCGATTCAGCCAGATTGAATCCGTCGATCTGGAGCATCTGCGGCCTGCGCCATCTTTGCTGCCGGACGACGAATAAGGAAATCCCGCATGACCGAACTCGTCGAACTGATGCGCGCCAAACTTAATACCGAAACTGCCAAAGCCGATTGGACAGAATTGCAGCCCTTCTTTGCCAAGGGACTACTGATCCGCGTCGATAGCCAGCTCGATCTGATCGAAGTCGCAGCCCATATCGCCTGCGACAAGGCGGAAACGGTAAAAAACTGGATGACGGACGGCAAGCTCGTCAAACTTGAAGACGAGACGGCCGCCGACTGGCAAGTTCGCAAGCCGGCCATCTGGACGGTCGTCGTCGCACCCTGGATACTGGTTCAGGAACGCGTTCATTGAGTGTGGCTATCCTTCCGGACTATTTAACCTGCCCTATCCCGCATGTCGCCCCGTAAGCCCGACCGAACCACGCTGACCTTGCTGCTGGCGGGGCTCGCAACGCTGGGGCCGTTCTCCATCGACACCTACATGCCATCGTTTCCGGCGATCCAGGCCAGTCTGCACGCGTCGCCGCTGCAACTGCAGCAAACCCTGAGCGTATATCTGTTTTGCTTTGCCGCCATGATGCTGTTTCACGGCTCGCTGTCGGATTCGTACGGCAGACGCCCCATCATCCTGGTCTCGCTAATCGCGTTCATCCTGACTTCCATCGCCTGCGTCTTCGCCGCCGATATCCGGGTACTGATACTGTTTCGCGGCTTGCAAGGGTTGTCCGCGGGTGCCGGCATGATCGTCGGACGCGCCATGATCCGCGATTTATACTCAGGGCCGGAAGCGCAGCGACTGATGTCGCATATCACCATGATGTTCGGCCTTTCTCCCGCCGTTGCGCCAATCATCGGCGGCTATCTGCAAATCTGGTTCGGCTGGCAATCGGTATTTATTTTCATGGCGCTGCTCGTACTGCTGCTGCTGATATTGAGTTATTATTATTTACAGGAAACCCATATGCACGATAAACGGCAACGGTTTTCCTTCAAGCCGCTGATCAATAACTATCATCAGGTTGCCAGCCATCCGCATTTTTTATTGCTGGCCGTGACCATCGCGCTGAATTTTGCCGGCTTTTTCCTTTATATCGCCTCAGCGCCCGTCTTCGTACTGAATATTCTGCATTTGCATGAGAACCAGTTTGCCTGGCTCTTTATTCCCGCCATATCCGGCGTTATCTTCGGCGCATTTCTATCCGGACGTCTGGCGGGACGGGCAACGCCACAGCAAACTGTCGCCTATGCGTACGGTTTGCTATTGACCGCCGCCATCCTCAACCTTGCCTATACCAGCCTGTTTACTCCCAGTTGGCCGTGGGCGGTTTTACCCATCAGCCTGTACGGCATGGGTATGTCGC
Organism: Sulfuriferula sp.; assembly: GCA_027345925.1. Lineage (GTDB taxonomy): Bacteria > Pseudomonadota > Gammaproteobacteria > Burkholderiales > Sulfuriferulaceae > Sulfuriferula. The sequence continues at coordinate 3,556 of DAIETB010000109.1, read as the reverse complement.
TCGCCATGCCGAGTATTACCCTGCTTGCGCTGGATCTGTTTCCCCAACATCGCGGACTGGTTTCCTCCATGCAAGGCTTCGTCCAGACCATGCTCAACGCTGTCGTGGCCGGCGTAATTTCGCCGCTGCTATCGTTCTCGCCGATCTATCTGGCTTTGGGAATGGCGGTATTTTTACTGTCGGGTCGCACGGTCTGGGCGATTTATCGCCGGATTCGATAGCTCGCTCATTTCGGTTGCTGGCGAGCAGTCTGAGTCAGTTTGGCATATTCGGCGACGGTGAGACCAACAATCAGCACATCGAATAATGTCAGCATGACAAAACCGGCCGAAACAGCGATCACGGCCATATGATAAAGTTGATACCCAATGAAGATCAGAGTCAGAACGATTAACCCCGGATAAGCCCATAATCGTCCGCGCAGTATTTCAATTACGATAACCAGTTTGGCGATGCCGTGAGCCAACAGGTAAATGGCCGCAAAAACAATGGTGTTTTCGTGAAAATGCGCGAGCCAATGCAGGATGTGCGTATCGACGAAATCGGTGGGATCTTCCCGCAATTCCGGAGCAAAAAGAATAGCAGCCCATGCCTGCAACCAATGAGGATTCACAAAAAGCAACCACAAACCGCCTCCCGTTTCCCCCACACCGTCGATCGCTTTCAATGCCAGACCTAATTCAAACGCTTTATCCAGCGTAGTCCCGTTACGAAAATCGGTTAACATACTATCTGCTCGTTACAAACCAGCTTACATCGTAACATTTCGGGAAGATATGAGAAACCCGGATTGATCGTCGCAACCGTTTGCCTTAGTCTTGGTCTCTCTCATTATTCGACCAGGTATTAAAGATTTTCTTAAAATTCGCCGTTAAGACTATATGTCGGCAACTCAGGCATAAATGTATGTATTGTGTTTAACTGAAAGGAAATGCCATGTCCTCAATTAGTGCTATCGCATCGCAAAGCAATCCTGTAATGTCTACCAATCTCAGCCCTTCGACAAAACAGGCACCTGTCAAGGACGGAGACGGCGACCACGGCGTAGAGGCTAGCGCCAAAGTCGCCGCGCCAGTCGCCCCATCAGTCGGAACTACGCCTGCACCTGGCCAACCCGGCGCGATCATCAATACCACTGCTTGAGTTTTTTACCGCGAATCTCCCTGACTCGCAACAGAGTCAGGATCGTATTTTATTTTTCGAGCGGAGTTTTTATCGCTGAGTGCTGCGGGCCGATCTCGCCTGTTGAGCAGATTCCTGGCTTCGATCATTACTTCAGTAGCTGTCAAACCGATAGGCCCGATGCCCTGTTCGAGCAAGCTGTCGGCCGCCGCACCATGCAAATAGACAGCAAGTTGCAGGGCAGCGAACGGACTTAATCCTTGCGCCAGTAAGGCCGCTATCATACCGGTCAGTACATCTCCCGTTCCAGCACTGCTCAAACCCGCATTTCCGGTCGGATTGATCCGTACTTCTCCTTCCCGGGACACGCAAATACTACCAGCCCCTTTTAATACCACATAGGCGCGATACTGTTCAGCCAGAGTTAGAGCAGCCGCTCGTCGGTCACTTTGCACAGTACGAGTATCGCTACCCAAAAGCAATGCAGCCTCGCCGGGATGCGGTGTCAACAGGCAAGGAGCAGAACGCAGGGCTAGACAGTTTTTTAGCGATTGCGATCCCGCCAGCAGATTCAGGGCATCGGCGTCCAATAGTAGAATAGCTTCCGTTTGCATTGCAAGGTCCAGGCAATACCGCGCCCGTTCCGAACGACCGAGGCCGGGTCCGACTGCAAAAACGGTCAATTGCTGATTCAGCAATAGTTCCGGATCATGCCACATCAATTCCGGATGCAGTATATCCAGTGTCATGTTATCCGCAAGACTGGCGGCATATACTTTGCCTGCGCCGAGATGAAGCGCGGCGCGAGCGCAAAGCAATACGGCACCTATCATTCCGGGAGCTCCGCCGAGGATGCCCGCCACACCGAAATCGCCTTTATGGCTATCGGATTTCCGGGCAGGGAGGGCTTGCAGAATGGTCGAACCGATCAGAGGGAAATCAGTCCCATTATTATTGGGTGTCATGAGGTCACCTTAACTGCAGCAAAAGATTACCGCTTCAGCAGCATTTCGAATTCGGCTGGCGGAACCGGTCTGGAAAAGAAATATCCTTGTCCGTAATCACAGCCTGCCGCCAATAGAAGATTACGCTGGACCTCTGTTTCGATCCCTTCCGCCACCACTTTCAGGCCGAGCTTATGTGCCATCACGATAATCGCTTCGCAAAGCGCCATGTCGTTGGGGCTGCTTTCCAGTTCGCGCACGAAAGTCTGATCGATTTTGAGAAAATCGATATCGAATTTCTTCAGATAGGAAAGCGAAGAATAGCCAGTGCCGAAATCGTCCAGCGAGATGCATACGCCTGCATTGCGTAAAGCCCGTAATTGATGAATGATCGCAGTACTTGCGTCCAGCAGCAAGCCCTCGGTGATTTCCACCACAATGCTGTTGCCGGCCAGATTCAGATCCTTTAAAAACTCAAACCAAGCCTGAAAATTGCCAGGATAGCGGCGAAACTGAACGGGAGAAACATTAACGCTAATCTGAAATTCCTGATGGTACGCAGCGCGCCAGATCGCTGCCTGACGCGCCGTCTGGCGAAATACCCAGTCGCCGATATCGATTATCATCCCTGTTTCTTCGAGCAAAGGGATAAAATCGGCCGGACTGACCATGCCTCGCTGAGGATGCCGCCAGCGTATCAAGGCTTCCGCCTTGAAAATCGTGTTCTCGGCCAACGATACGATCGGTTGGTACAACACGCAAAATTGCTTGTTTACCAGCGCATTACGCAAGTCGTTGATCAGGCGTCGCCTCGTTTTGGCGCTTTCCTGCATATCCATCGTAAAATAACGGAAGCAATTCCGTCCTTGCGCCTTTGCGGCATACATCGCCTGATCGGCGTTTTTAAGCAGCGTATTCGCATCTGAGGCGTCATCGGGATACACGGTAATACCTATGCTGGCGGAAATATAGGCTTTTTCTTCACCGAGCTGAATAGGAGCCGATAACTTCAACAGCAAGTTCTGGATAATATGCTCGACCCGATTCAAGCCTTTCAATTCCGAAATAATAATGCCGAACTCATCGCCACCCAGACGAGCCGTAGTATCCGATTCACGGACGCACAGCTTGATACGGCGGGCCGCTTCGATCAATAGCAAGTCACCCATGCTATGGCCTAGCGAATCGTTGATTTCCTTGAAATTATCCAGATCGATAAACACCAAGGCCATGGGAAGATTTACCCGATCAGTTTTTTTTATTTCCAGATCGAGTCGGTCCTGAAACATGTGTCGGTTAGGCAGCCGGGTCAGGGTATCGAAATTGGTTTGTTGCCAGATCAGGTCTTCCGCTTCCCTTTTTTTCGTTATGTCCGATAATAAAGCAACATACCGGTATACCGTTCCGTCTTCATTATAAATAGCATTAATTGTCAGCCATTCCAGATAGGCTTCGCCAGTTTTACGCCGGTTCCATATTTCTCCCTGCCA
>DAIETB010000092.1:0-4153 GCA_027345925.1 Sulfuriferula sp. | reverse complement strand
TGATCGCCGGCGCCAATGGTATTCAGTTTCTCATTCGCGATATACGGATGCTGGATAAAGCCAGCCGCAAACGTCTGGACCGTTTTTTATAAGAATGAAAATTCATTGATCGAAACATCGTTTACCGGGCCAGTTGCGCGAGCGCTACCAACAGCAGCAGGAAAAGCCAGATAGTCAACGCGCGCCAGATAAGGCTCAGCGTACTGCCGAAACAGCTATTGTCGGCGCGTTCTCCCAAGCCGAGTTCCGCGCGCTCTATGCTGCCTTGCTGGATGGGCATGCCGAGTTTTACTCCCAATGCGCCGGCACCGCTGGCCAATACGATGCCCAGATTGGCGTCCGGCCAGAGGCTCGCCTGGCTGCGCCAGCAATATACGGCGTCTTCAAAGTTGCCGGCTATGGCAAAACTCAGGGCGGTAAGCCGTGCCGGCCAATTGTTTGCAAGATGGTACATACGCTGGGTAAAAGACGCAAATATACCGTCGCTTGCGATTCGCCAATGTTTGGCCAGCAATTCGGCAGTCCGATAGAATACTGCCCCGGCAGGGCCTGCAGGACTTAATAACGCAAACCAGAAAATGACGCCGAACAGATGCTGCAATGCGCTGCTGAATACCGCTTCGATGTTAAGGCGCTCCAAATCGTTTGCATCGCTGGCCGATAAGGACATTCCGCGCCATCGTGCAAATAATTGCTGCGCCTCAGCCAAATTGCTGGCTGCAAGGGATTGATGGATTTGTCCGGCAGAAAGAACGTCGGCTTTGAACCGGATGCAGACATAGAGTACTACGATATTCCAAAGCCACGCCAGCCATAAGCTGAGGTGCGCCAGAAAAAAATAGATTAGGGAAGAACCCATCGTAAGGGGGATGGTCACGAGAAACCAGGCCAGAATTCCGTGCCGTATTCTGCCGGCGTTGATTTGATTCGACAGATAGCGCAATGTCCTGTTCAACAGAGTATCCCGGCGCTGGGGCAACGGATAAAAATGTTCGATCAATATCGCAGCAAGTAACGCAAAAAAGGTCATTGTTGGTGGTATTAACGGACTTTAATTGGGCATATCTACGGTGATCGTACCCATTTTACTGACCGATTTTCCTGCCGTATAAATTTCCACGGTAGGCATAAGTATATCTTTTCCTTGCGGCTGCAAGTAATTATGCAAAGCTTGATACGCCATGCCCGGCGCTAACAGCATGCTTGCCCGCACTTTGGCGCGGATAACCGGTCGTGCCGGCAACACGGCGGTCTGCAAAGGCGCCTTTACCGTTGTACCGGCATTGATCGCAAAACCTACACGGGCATGCTGGTCGTGTTTTTTGGTGGTGCGCGGATCGGTGTACAGAATGGTTACGGAACTCCCGGGTTCGATATGCTGATCTAGCAAGGCCTTATGAACTTTTTGCTGTACCTCGGGCAAATTGCCGAAATCGCCGTAATATTCGATATAGGCATAATAGACCGGTTCGCTTTGCTGAAGCTGGACGCTGGCGTGATTGAATCCGCCCCACCACCAGAACGCAGCCAGTATCGGTAATGCAAAAGCGAAAACGAAGGCGAGCCAGTTTCTTTTGATCAAGATGAATTCCTGTGACGTACGGTTTAAATAATGTGCAGATAATACATCAAGCCAGAACGGTCGTGCTCACAATTCACCGGTTCGCTGCGCATACAGATCTGAAGCTGAGGAAAGTTATGCGGAGTTCGGCGCTGCCACCGTCATGCGCTGGCGGTTCGATCCAATTCAGATTCTGGCGGCGCCGGTGGACACATCCCAAGTCTGAATATTGTTGCTGGCGGGAGTTTGCGCTAATTGGGCAGCGTGCCGCGCGCGCTGTATATTCTCTTCGACGCTGCATTCGGTATCGAGCAAGGTGAGGCCGAAAGTGGCTGTCATGAATATAGGGGTGGCATCATGATAAGCCAGCGGAAAAACGGCCAGTTTTCCATGCACTCGGCCAAGAACCGCGCGCGCGCTGGACAAATCCGTAGTCGGCATGGTAATGATAAATGAGTCGTTGCCGTAATAGAAAATATTGTCGAACGGACGCAATTGTTTTTTGATAAAACGGATAGCCGCGACCAGCGCCTGATCGCCAAGTAAGTGTCCGTAAAGTTCGTAGATGAATTTAAGATGATTAAAATTCATGAAAACGATACAGCTGCTCTGTATCTGCTCATCAGCCAGAAGTGAAAGCTTGGTCAATTCGGCCAGCATGATGGCCCGGGTTCCGGCACCGGTAAGAGGATCGTAATGGTACAGCAGACCTTCTATTTTCCTCTCCAGCGTTTTTGCTTCCTGACAAAATGTTTCGAGAGAAGCGGTAAAGCTGTCGTAATCATCCATACGCAGTTCGGGTTCGGTAGCCAATTTGCATAACATGTTACGGGCAGACTGGTGGATATGTTCGTGTGCCAGACGCATGGGAGCAAATGCGGGGTGATTGCGTAAAACTATCGGGAGTTCGCTATAGTACCAAAGGCCGAACCCGCAATGCCGGTGCGCGTCGTCCGCTATGTCCCGCTGGTCGCATGGCAAGCGGCCGACGATGGTACGCGAAATTTCTTTGTGCCAGGATTCATGTTTGTGCATGGCTTGCTTGAGATGCTTTAACGCTGCCTGCAGAGTGTTTTCGTCTATATCCAGCATGCTGTTTGTTGAAATGGAAGAGTTATGGAGACGCTAAATAAAAAACAGCATAAAACAGCGCTATTGAAGAGATAAGAGCACTCGAATAAGGCATATTAAATACGTAATTGTTGTTTTTTACAAGTGCTATCTGAACGTTTTTCTTTATGTGTCGAGGAAAATGCACCGTTTTCATGGTCCTGCATCTTCTTGCCGGCCTGAGCTTTTTTTATGATTTCTTACTGTTATAATATGCAGTTTTGGAATACAGTCTAAGCTATGGAAGCAGAACGCATTAATCAAATAGATGCCTCGCTGGTAGATCTGGCAGAACGTACTTTGGCATTACGGAGGTATCTTTGACTTCGATACGCAGCAGCAGCGTTTAGAAGAAGTCAATGCGCTGGTGGAAGACCCGGCGATCTGGAACGATCCTCAACGCAGTCAGGCGCTGGGCCGCGAGAAGAAATCGCTGGAAAATATCGTATTGACCTTGCAGAAACTGGAGCGGGGCTTGCGCGACGGCCGAGACCTGTTCGGCATGGCGCGCGAAGAAGCCGACGACGAGACGCTGGCGGCGGTCGGCGACGATGTTGCAGCGCTGGCGCGCATCATCGAGGGAATGGAATTCCGCCGCATGTTCGCCAATCCCATGGATCCCAACAACTGCTTTATCGACATCCAGTCCGGCGCCGGCGGCACCGAGGCCTGCGACTGGGCATCGATGCTGCTGCGGCAATATTTGCGCTATTGCGAGCGCAAAGGCTTCAAGACCGAATTGCTGGAAGTCTCCGACGGCGATGTGGCCGGCGTAAAATCCGCGAGCATCAAAGTCGACGGCGAATACGCGTACGGATTTTTGCGTACCGAGACCGGCGTACACCGGCTGGTGCGCAAATCGCCGTTCGATTCGTCGGGCGGTCGGCATACCTCGTTCGCCAGCGTATTCGTGTACCCCGAAGTCGACGATTCGATCGAGGTCGATATCAACCCCGCCGATCTGCGCGTCGATACCTATCGCGCCAGCGGCGCGGGCGGTCAGCATATCAACAAAACCGATTCGGCGGTGCGGATCACGCATATTCCGACCGGTATCGTCGTGCAATGCCAGAACGATCGCTCGCAACACAAGAATCGCGCCGAAGCGATGACCATGCTGAAATCGCGGATGTACGAAGCGGAACTGCGCAAGCGCCAGGCCGAACAAGACAAGCTCGAAGCCGGTAAATCCGACGTCGGCTGGGGCCACCAGATCCGTTCTTACGTGCTCGATCAATCGCGTATCAAGGATTTGCGCACCAACGTTGAAATTTCCAATACCCAGAAAGTGCTGGACGGCGATCTGGACGAATTTATTCAGGCCAGTTTGAAACAAGGGGTTTAGGCATGAGCGACACACTTCCAATCGAAGCGCGGGAAGAAAATCAGATTATCGCGGAACGCCGCGCCAAACTCGCGGCTTTACGCGAAACGGGGATCGCTTTCCCCAATGATTTCGAGCGGCTGCATTTTGCCGGCGAA
>DAIETB010000091.1:0-5148 GCA_027345925.1 Sulfuriferula sp. | reverse complement strand
TTGCATAGCTTGCATGCACCGCGAATACGCAGTAACGTATCCAGATTTATTCGTTAATGTTACGGATAAAAGCTTCGTTTTCGAAACGTACTCTAACGAGAGCATGGAATGACTAATAAAATTATTCTGCTGGGGCCGAGCTCGGGATCTAACGTGTTTCAGCATTTTTCCGAGTCGCTCGGTACCCAGTTCGCATCCATAGGCATCACGTCGGTTACTCTGGATTTGCAGGCGACCGACTTCCAGCAGCGGCTCTTGTCGCTGGTCCAGGAATCGCCGCTCGCGGTATTAGGCTTTGCCGGCATCGGCGGCATGTTTAATATCGACGGTAAAAACCTTTGGGAATTATCCAGAACTCCTTTTATATCGTTTTTTGGAGATAGCCCCGCTTATTACCCTGATTTGCATTTCATGGGGTCGAATTGGCAATTCGGCATGTACGGTTTTCCCGAGCATGTAGCGCTAAGGAAGCGCTTGTCCATGAATCATGGATTTGTTGGTGTGGTAGAGACTCCTTTTATGTTGCCGCCCTTAATAGAAAAAACGGTCGATATCGAGAAAAAAATGGCAGGTAAGCTGGTTTTCCCCAAAACCGGCAATTCATCCTTGAAATTGCGGAATGAGCTGAAAGAATCGTTGCCCGAGCCGGTTTTTGCGGTCTGGGAATCGATCGCGGCTATCATCGATGGTAATTTAAACACCGTGTCCCATGATTCGGTTTGGGCTCTGGTAGAAGAGCATATGCCGAAACTGTCTATAGACGGGCCATTCGTCGCTAAAATAAAACTGTTGCTGACCGCTCTGCTCGACGATTATGCGCGCCGGCTGGAGAGCGAGCTGGTGGCCGATGTGTTGATGGATTATCCCGCCATCGTTTGCGGGAGCCGATGGGAACACTTGAATATTTCTAACAGAACGGGTACGTATGTTCCCGTTTCGGATTATGCCTATACCGACCAACTGATTGCCGATTCCCTGGCCGTCGTTCACGTTTCGCCCAATACTTCGCATGGCATACATGACCGGCAATTGCGGGCGATAGCGCACGGCACCGCCTGTTTGTCCAATCGGCAGCGGTTTGTGTCGGATTCGTACAATTTAAACGATGAAATCGTTTATGATTTCGATACCGATAGCTTGCGCGATAAAATCGAATGGGTACTGGCGAACAAGGAAGAGGTGGTGCGACAGGGCATGGGCCGCCCCGATTCCTATAGGCAAAAATTTCATATTTCTAATTTTTACAATCAGATCATAAAGATAGCCGAAATTATCCGATTTTCCAATGCCGATATCAGGCCTGCGGCTTTGCCTGATTATCTGGTTTGGCCGCCACTGCTCGGTTGATCATGCTTGTTGCGTAGGCAAGTGTGAATTTACGCTTCTTCCATTTCGGATAATACTATTTCGGCTGCACGCAATACCGCCCGGGCTTTATTTTCCGTTTCCTGCCATTCCGATTCGGCGACCGAATCGGCGACTATGCCTGCCGCCGCCTGAACGTAGAGTTTCCCGTTTTTAACGATGCCGGTACGGATGGCAATCGCCAGATCCATTTCGCCGTTAAATCCCAGATAACCCACTGCGCCGCCGTACAGCCCGCGTTTGCTCGGTTCCAGCTCGTCGATAATTTCCATGGCGCGGATTTTCGGCGCTCCGGTCAGGGTGCCGGCCGGGAACGTGGCGCGCAATACGTCCAGATTGGTGGTGCCGGGTTTGAGTTTTCCTTCCACCGAGCTGACGATGTGCATGACGTGCGAATAGCGTTCCACGACCATCTTGTCGGTCACCGTCACCGTTCCCGTTTGCGCGATGCGGCCGATATCTTTGCGGGCAAGATCGATCAGCATCAGGTGTTCGGCGAGTTCCTTGGGGTCCGCCAGTAATTCCGAGGCGAGTTCCTGATCGCGTTGCGCCGTATCGCCGCGCGGACGCGTTCCGGCAAGAGGGCGTATCGTCACATAATTGCCGTCGGCGCGCTGTTCCTGCCGCACCAGTATCTCGGGCGACGCGCCGACGACGTGAAAATTCCCCATGTCGTAATAATACATATACGGCGACGGATTGATCGAGCGCAACGCTCGATACAGCGACAATGCTGAGGCAGGATAAGGCTTGATCAGTCGCTGTCCGATCTGGACCTGCATCATGTCGCCGGCGGCTATGTATTTTTTGGCGAGCGCCACGGCTTTGAGATAATCGGTTTTGGAAGTTTCGCGTTCGGTTTCGGTATCGACAGTCGGCAGCGATTGCGGGATTACCAGCGGCTTGCGCAAATCGCTGCGCAATTGTTTAAGGCGCAAATTGGCTTGCGCGTAAGCGCCGCGTTCTTCCGGGTTGGCATAAACGATCAGGGTTAGTTTGCCGGTGAGATTGTCCACTACCGCCAGCTCTTCGGTAAGCAGCAAAAGAATATCCGGCGTATTGAGCAAATCGGGTTTATGGCATTGGGCCAGACGTTTTTCTATGTAACGCACCGTGTCATAGCCGAAATAACCGGCAAGGCCGCCGGAAAAGCGAGGCAATCCCGATAATTTCGCAACGCGATAGCGCTTGAGTAGGGTTGCGATAAATTCCAGCGGGTCTGCGCTGGTGTGCTGTTCGGTTTTTTCACCGTCGGTTTCCAGCGCGACGATATGGCCGTGCACGCGCAGCACGGTGCGGGCCGGCAATCCTATGATCGAATAGCGGCCGAAGCGCTCGCCCCCGACTACCGATTCGAGCAGGCAGGAATACGGCGCGTTGGCGAGCTTGAGATAAACGGCCAGCGGCGTATCCAGATCTGCAGGCAATTCGCGCGTTATCGGAATGCGGTTATAACCCTCACTGGCCAATCGTTCAAATTCATTTTCAGTCATGACGTCTCCATTTACCTTGATTGATGAGTGCCGCGGCGTTGCAGGACGGTTTGCGCCATCGCCGGCCGGCGTCTCGAATAGGGGTAAATGTGAGGCTCATGTTATTGGGCTCGCGTAACCAGTTTTGCAGCGTCGAGCAAAGAAGAAACGACCGCATCCGGTTGCAACTCGTGGACGGGAATGCCGCGATTATAGCCGTACGGCACGCAAAAAATCGCACAACGGGCGGCGCGGGCGGCTTGCGTATCGTTCTGCGAGTCGCCGATCAACAGCAATTGCGACGGTTCCGTACTGAAATGATGACCGGCATGCAGTAAGGGCAGCGGATCGGGTTTGCGCCGGGGCAGGGTATCGCCGGCCAGCACCAATTCGAAATATTTCAGCAAGCCGGTATCGCGCAGCAACGGAATGGTGAAGACTTCGGCCTTGTTGGTGACGCAGGCCAGATGCACGCCGCTTGCCTGGAACGCTTGCAAACCTTCGACTACGCCGTCGAACGGCTTTGAAAAGCGCGATACGTTTTCGCCGTAATGCTTCTGGTAAATCGCGTAAGCCCGCGCAAACAGTTCGGGATCCGGGTCGGCGTCGAGATCGCCGGTCAATACCCGTTTTACCAGGCGCGATACGCCGTTGCCGATGTAGGTCTTGATCGTGTTCAATTCCGGAACCGGCAAACCCAGTTCGTTCATCATGAGTTCGGCCGCATAAGCCAAATCGGGCGCGGTATCCAGCAAAGTCCCGTCCAGATCGATGACGACCGTTTTAATTGCGACAGGGAAATCCATCAAGCGACCTTTGCTAATTCTGCACGCAATGCGGCGAGGACGGTATCGTAACGGTGAGGGTCGCTGTCTTTGGCCGCGCTGAATATCGCCGAACCGGCAACGAACACATCCGCGCCGGCGCGCGCGACTTCTGCAATGTTATCTACTTTGACGCCGCCGTCGACTTCCAGCCAGATGTCGCGTCCCGATGCGTCGATGCGCTGGCGCGCAGCACGGATTTTATTCAGGGTTTCCGGTATGAATTTTTGTCCGCCGAAGCCGGGGTTGACCGACATGAGCAATATCATGTCGACTTTATCCATGACATAGTCGAGATAGCTGAGCGACGTAGCGGGATTGAATACCAGCCCCGCCTTGCAGCCGGATTCCTTGATCAGCGACAGCGTGCGGTCGATATGTTCGGATGCCTCGGGGTGAAATGTAATGATGTTTGCCCCTGCTTTGGCAAAATCGGGGATAATGCGATCAACCGGCTTGACCATCAAATGCACGTCGATGATTGCGTCAGTGACCGGACGCAAGGATTCGCAGACCAGCGGCCCGATAGTCAGATTGGGGACATAGTGGTTGTCCATGACGTCGAAATGAATGATATCGGCACCGGAAGCAACCACATCGGTGACTTCTTGTCCCAATTTGGCAAAGTTTGCGGATAGAATACTGGGTGCTATACGAAATTGTTTGGACACGATGGCTCCTGGATGACCGCAAAATATTAGAGCCTGGAATTTTACCTGTAATTGTCTTCCAGTAACAGTATGTGTTTTATTGAAAGCGAACAATGGCCGATATCAGAAAAAAACATATCACTATTTCCGTGCAAACCGTTTATTTGCCCGAGCAATCCGATCCCGATCAGGAACGTTATGTATTTGCATATACCATTACCATTTCCAATACCGGTACGATAGCGGCACAACTGGTGTCGCGGCACTGGCTGATTACCGATGCCGAGGATCGTGTGCAGGAAGTGCGCGGCCTGGGAGTCGTCGGCGAGCAGCCCTTGTTAAAGCCGGGTGAAACATTCGAGTATACCAGCGGCACCGCATTGAATACGCCGGTAGGCACGATGCGCGGTTCTTATCAGATGATCGCCGAAGATGGCGAGCATTTCGACGCCGAAATACCTGCTTTTGTATTGGCTATGCCACGCACTCTGCATTAATTCCGGCCGTTTATGGGCCTCGATAGGCGGGAACCGGAAATCAGCGCGAGCGCGCGCAGAATTCTGGCGGCGTTATTAATATCGGCCGGATTGCATGCCGCCGTCATCGGCTGGCTACGGTTTCAGCCAGTTACCGGTGCCGCGCTGGTACCGCTGCCGATTCAGGTCAGGCTGGCTTCCGCATCGCGCCCAGCCCGATTAAACTCTACAGCCGCGATTGCAGTTCCGCCCCCAACTCCAATTCCGGCTCCGGCTCCGACTCCGACTCCGACTCCGACTCCGACTCCGACTCCGACTCCGACTCCGACTCCGACTCCGACTCCGACTCCGACTCCGACTC
>DAIETB010000065.1:0-3041 GCA_027345925.1 Sulfuriferula sp. | reverse complement strand
CATCGCCTTGAGACCTTTGATATGCAGATCGACCGGACGCGATCCGATTGCGCAGCCGCCCGGCAACGACACCATCGCTTCGCCGTATCGCGCCAGCAGAGGCCCTAACACCAGAATCGACGCACGCATCGTTTTTACCAGCTCGTACGGCGCTTGCACAGTATTCAGATTGGCCGCCAGCAGATCGATCCCACCCCGTTCATCGAGACTGACTTGCATACCCAGATGACCCAGCAACGTCAGTGTCGTGCTGATGTCTTTGAGTTTGGGCAAATTATCGAGATGCAACGTTTCTTCAGTCAGCAGCGCGGCGCACAAAATAGGCAGGGCTGCATTTTTGGCGCCGGAAATATTGATTTCACCCTGTAGCCGCAGGCCGCCCTGGATTACCAGTTTGTCCATTAACGGCTGGCCTCAGCCCATTGCTCCGGAGTATATGTCTTCATCGACAAAGCGTGTATTTCCGCTTTCATACGGTCACCCAGCGCGCGATAGACCAGTTGATGCTGCTGAACGCGATTTTTACCGGCGAATGCGGCGCTGACGATGATCGCTTCGAAATGTTCGCCATCACCCGCTACCTGTACCAGATCGCAAGACATGCCGGTTTCGATCGAATGTTTGATGCTGTCGGGTTGGACCATTTTTAAAATTCCTTTAATGCCGCAGCCGGTAGCCGCGTTGCAACAGTATGAGACAAAGGGCGGATAATGCCAGGAAACACGACAAAACAACAGCCAGACTTAAATCCGGCGAAACGTCGCTGACGCCGAAAAACCCGTAACGGAATCCGTCTATCATATAAAAAACCGGATTAAAACGCGAGACCTGGATCCAGAACGGAGGCAAAGTATGGATGGAATAAAATACCCCGGAAAGAAAAGTCAGCGGCATGATAATAAAATTTTGGAATGCCGCCAGCTGATCGAATTTTTCCGCCCACATTCCGGCAATCACCCCTAACGCGCCCAGCACTCCCGACGCCAGAAAAGCAAACGCAATAATCCATAGCGGATGCGACAGCAACAAATCTGGATAAAAAAACAGCGTGCCGATAAAAACCCCCATCCCTACCACCAGACCGCGCACTATTGAGGCTAGAAGATAGGCCAGAAAAAACACCAGATACGATAATGGAGCCAACAGAACGAATACGATGTTGCCGGTAATTTTGGACTGGATCAGGCTCGATGAACTGTTGGCGAAGGCGTTCTGCAGCATCGACATCATCACCAGTCCCGGCACCAGAAAGGCGATATACGGTATGCCCGGGTAAGCTTGCACATGGCGCGACAATACATGCGAAAAAATAAGCAGATACAGTAAAGCGGTGATGATGGGAGCCAGCACGGTTTGAAACGCCACTTTCCAGAAGCGCAGCATTTCTTTATAAAATAAAGTATAAAATCCGGTCATGATCGTCCCATAATCTGCACAAAAACATCTTCAAGATCCGGCTGCGACAAAGACACGGTTTCGATCGCCACGCCGCCGATCCGCAACTGCGCGAGCACCGGTTCGAGGTCGGCGGGCGACGACAAGGACAGCACGTAGACATTGTCCGCCTGCCTGATTGCACATGCAGCCAGGGACTCAGGCAGTGCACCGGATTTTATGCTTATCTGCAGTTTTAATTCGCTCGCGTTTTTTAATAGATTGGAGGTCTTGTCCAAGGCGACCAATCTGCCCTGCTTGAGCATCGCCACCCTGTTGCACAATGCTTCGGCCTCCTCCAGATAATGCGTAGTGAGCATGATGGTGTGTCCGGCGGCATTCAATTGGCGGACAAAGTTCCACAAGGAAAGTCGCAATTCCACATCTACGCCGGCAGTAGGTTCGTCCAGAATAATGACCGGAGGTTTATGGACCAGCGCCTGCGCAACGAGTACGCGTCGCTTCATGCCTCCCGACAACGTACGCATATTCATATTGGCTTTATCAAGCAGACCGAGATTATGCAGGATTTCATCAATCCACTCGTCATTACGCCGCAAGCCGAAATAACCCGATTGCATGCGCAAGGTTTCCCTTACCGTAAAAAAAGGATCGTAGGCAAGTTCCTGCGGGACCACACCTAATAATTGCCGGGACGAGCGGTAGTTTTCGACCACATCATGGCCCATGATTTCAGCTTTGCCACCATCGGCGCGAGTAAGCCCGGCCAGGATACTGATCAGGGTCGTTTTACCGGCACCGTTAGAGCCCAGCAAAGCAAAAAACTCTCCTTGCTCGACTGTCATGCTAACGTCCTGCAAGGCATGTACGCTGCCGAATTTCTTTTGCAGCTGTTGAATTTTTATCGCGGGATTCGACACTATGCTAAATCGGTATGAAAGTATCTACACCGTACAGTGCAGCAAGGTTTTTAAGATTTTCAGGCACGTTCGAACAGTGCAGGGATTTCCCCAGCCGTTGCGCTTCGCGCTGGCAGGCCAGAATGTAAGCGAGCGCTGCGGAATCCAGTTCTTTAACCGATGAAAAATCAAATATCGTCTTACTCTGAGACAACGCAACAAAGCCGTTCGCCAAGGCTTGAGTCGCCGTCGCCAGCGTCAGGCTGGCAGCCACCAGATACGTATTCTCAAGCTTCGACATTATTTTTTCGCGGGCTCATTATTCTGCTGATTGCGCGCAGTAAGAGTCTGAATCAGGCCGTTTATACCCTTTTGCCGGATTTCGGAACCGAACGAGCCGCGATAATTCAATACCAGACTGACGCCATCTATGCTCACGTCGTACACTTTCCAGCCGCCGGCTTCCTTTTTCATGCTGTAATTGATAGGTATAGGCTGCTGTCCAGGCTGTTTTACCTGCGTTTCAACCGTCACATCGCTGGCATCCGGAGCCATGCTGAACGGTTTGAATTCGATGACCTGTTTGTTGAAAGCGGCTAAGGCGCCGGCATAGGTGCGCACCAGCAGCACTCTGAATTGCTTGACCAGGTCCTGTTGCTGCGCCGGGCTGGCTGTTCTCCAGAAATGGCCGACCGCTAATTGCGTCATCTGCTGGAAATCGAAATGGGGCAATACCTTGGCATCGAT
>DAIETB010000045.1:0-6080 GCA_027345925.1 Sulfuriferula sp. | reverse complement strand
TCTGACTATGCTGGCAATCAGCGTAGGTGGAATGGTAGAGATCGCCCCCCTGTTTTTTATAAAAGCGACAATCGAAAAAGTGGACGATGTTCGACCTTATACGCCGGTGGAACTTCGGGGTCGGGATATATATCAGCGTGAAGGGTGCTATTTATGCCATTCACAAATGATACGTCCATTCCGGGACGAAGCCTTGCGGTACGGGCATTATTCACTGGCGGCAGAATCTCAGTATGATCATCCGTTTCAGTGGGGATCAAAACGGACGGGTCCGGATCTGGCGCGGGTCGGTAAAAAATATTCAAACGAATGGCATGTCGAACATCTCGTCAGCCCTCGTTCAGTGGTGCCACAATCGGTTATGCCTAATTTCCCTTGGCTACTGACCACGCCACTGAATACTTCGGATATCGCCGAGCGGATGATGGCGTTGCGTAAGGTTGGCGTGCCGTATTCCCTGAACAAGAAAGAATACGATGCCAACGTGAAAAAATTCGGCGAGGCAACGGCAAAAATGCTTAATATTGCCGATGCGCGTCAAAACCTGATCAAACAGGCTCAAGAAGAAAACTATGACGGTGACCGCAGTAATATTTCGGAAATGGATGCTCTCGTAGCTTACTTGCAAGTATTGGGTACTATGGTCGACTTCCGTAAATACGATGATGATGCGTTTGTTAAATATCGCTAATTAGGTTACGAGTGATGGGATGGCTTAATTGGTTCGTAACGTTTGAACATGCAAAACCGCTGGCACTGCTGATTCTGTTTGTGACATTTGTGCTGATTCTGGTTTACGTGTTCGGTAACAAACGGCGCGGATCACGTCTGGAAAGCTATAAAGACATGCCATTCCTTGATGAAGAATCCGATACCAAGGAAGATAGAATAAAATGAGTCAAGACAAAAAAACAGGGCAAGCGCCTCAAACGACAGGTCACGTCTGGGATGGGGATTTGCAGGAATATAACAATCCTGTACCCGACTGGTGGTTGATTGCTTTTTATATCAGCGTGGCTGCAGCCGTCGGATACTGGCTGTTATATCCGGCGTGGCCGATAGGCGGCAGTTATACCAAAGGCTTTGACACCATTACGTATGTCAACGATAAGGGAGTCACCAAAACGACGCACTGGAATACTCGTGCGCTGTTTATGAAGACGACCAATGAAGCGGTGGCTGCTCAAAAACCTTATTACACCAAAATTGCCAATACGCCATTTGAACAGATCGCAAAGGATCCGGATCTGAACAGTTTCGTTATTTCTGCAGGCAAGGCCTTGTTTTCCGACAACTGCGCCCCATGTCACCAGCAGGGCGGCGGAGGAAAAATGGGTCTGGCTCCGAACCTGACGGATGACGATTGGCTGTACGGCGGTCATTTTGCTCAAATTCAGCAAACGATAACGAACGGCCGGCATGGATACATGCCTCCGTTTAAAACGGTGCTGAATGATACGCAGATGACCGAATTGGCGGATTACATCCTGAGTTTTTCCAGGGTACCGGTAAATCCCGCCAGCGCACAGGCGGGAAATGCTTTATTCCACTCCGAAACAGCGGCCTGCTATTATTGTCACGGTGCTGACGCCAAAGGCAGAACTGTAATCGGATCCAAGAATCTAACCGATAACATCTGGCTGTGGGCTAACGTTCCTGCCGCTCATACCGTTGCCGATAAGGAAAATGTGATCAAAAACGTTATTACGCACGGTTTGGACAAAGGTGTTATGCCGGCCTGGAAAGACCGTCTGTCACCTGACCAGATCAAACTGTTAGCCGTTTATGAACATGACTTGGGCGGTGGTCAGTAAGCATAGTGCAAGTTAAGTAGAATATACTTCCTGACTATGCTCTAAGCCCCCGCTATGTGCGGGGGTTTTGTTTTATGGAGACGAAATTTGGATTCTAATACGGTTCAGCCTATCCAGTTTTATGAGAAAAAGGAAACAATCGTACCCAAGTCGGTAAAGGGGAAATT
This sequence comes from Sulfuriferula sp., assembly GCA_027345925.1. Lineage (GTDB taxonomy): Bacteria > Pseudomonadota > Gammaproteobacteria > Burkholderiales > Sulfuriferulaceae > Sulfuriferula. The sequence continues at coordinate 4,099 of DAIETB010000045.1, read as the reverse complement.
CAGGAGCTTCAAAACCTCGATTCTTCTACTGGCCTACGCTGTCTATTTCGGAATGCCCTGGCTTCCCTGGATGCGCAATGGTCATATTTCGCAGGCAATAATGTTCGATATGATCGATCGGAGATTCGATATTTTCGATGTGGTCATTTATCCGAAAAACGTATTCTGGTTGGCTTTGCTGCTTTTTATTGCCGCCACGTTTCTGTTTTTTGTCACGACGCTCATAGGCCGCGCTTTTTGCGGTTATTTCTGTTTTCAGACGATTTGGACCGACCTGTTTATCTGGATAGAACGGGTCGTACAGGGCGAAAGAACCGCAAGGCTACGGCTTCAGAAACAGCCTTGGCATCTGGAAAAAATAACGAAAATCGGCCTGACGCACACGCTATGGCTGGCGTTCTCGTTCTGGACCGGCATGACCTTTGTTTTGTACTTCGGTTATGCGCCTGATCTGTTGCATCGTTTTTTTCTGGGTACCGCGGCTTCCGCTGCCTACATTACCGCTCTTGGTTTGACCGTTTCCACATATTTGGCTGCCGGCTTTATGCGGGAACAGATTTGCGCGTATGTGTGTCCTTACGGTCGCTTCCAGAGCGTCATGTATGATGCGAGTACGCTTGCCGTGGCATATGATGTACGGCGCGGAGAAGGACTAACAGGGCGCACAGCGGCTCGCGGAGAATTGAAAAACCGGGACGAACGCCTCAAACAAGGACACGGCGATTGTATCGATTGCGGATTATGCGTTCAGGTTTGCCCGGCAGGTATCGATATTCGGGAAGGACTTCAGTACCGGTGCATTTCTTGCGGTTTATGTATTGATGCCTGCAATAGTGTCATGGGCAGCGTGGGTTATCCCCAGGGGCTGATAAGATACGATTCCGAGTCCAACATTGCAGCAACCGTGCCGGCCAAGCCGCATCTGGACTGGAAAAGATTGAAAGTGGTCGGATATCTTGTCGCTTTGATTATCATGACCGGATTGCTGGTGTATAACGTCGAACATCGAAGTGATTTTGAAGTGGGTGTGCGTCAGGTAAGGCAACCGCTGTTTGTGTATTTGTCTGACGGCGAGATACGAGATCGATATCAAATACGTTTGCAGAACGATACGGAACACGACGTTACCTACCGGATAAGCGCTGAGGGTTTACCGCCCGGCGCGCTTAATCTCGGCTCCATGGATCAAGTGCTGGTACATGGAGGGCGGAGCGTAATCGTTCTTGCAAATGTGGCCATGCAAGCGTCTCAGGCTGAAAAATACACAAAATTCAGCTTTATTGTACACCCTGTGAATAACCCTAAAGACCGCGCCGTTCAAATGGCAAGTTTTAATAGTGAAAAGGTACGGCAATGAATTTGTCAGTAAGCTTATTTGGTGGAGCAGTTTTAGTTATAATCATGCACCTTTTGCTCGGGCGCATAGGCGTGCCGAACTTCTGGCGCGGTGTAATTTCAGCTGCCGCCGCCAGTTTTATGATTCTTGCGTATAGTTTGATTGTCGGCATGAGTCTGGACATCGTGTCGATACACTTGGCGGTATTTTTATCGGCCGCGACTGTGATGACCTTAATCAGCAGTTCCGCAACCAGGCAGTCCCAACAAGAAGGCATACATTGGACCATTAAACTCATGGTCGCCTTTTTTCTGGTGCTTTTTGTGGTAAACGGCGCTTTTGTTTCCATGTCTACCAACGGAGTTCCGCCAGGCATTGCCGCGTTTTTCTTGCCTAATGCGCAAAAAAAACCAGTATATACTGCTTTCTCGGGTGTAACTCGACACGACGAGCAAGCTGCCAGCGCGCAAAACCAGCATTTGCAAATGATTTCAAGCCTCAGAGAATTGGGTTGGGTTATAGAAATAGATGGGGTCAAGACTCTGGTGGCGGGTTCTCAAGCAGAAAATGCCTTAACATTGAAACTGGCTGATCGTAATCATCAACCGATAGACAATGCGGCGGTAAAAATCAGTCTTCTTCGAGCTGGAAACGAAATACCTCTTGCACAAACTCAACTGATCGATACAGGTAAGGGTAATTACTCGGGTCATATTTCCATCCCCGGCAGCGGAAGCTGGATCATGCGTACTACCATCTCAGCCGGCGGCAAATTTATTGAAGTCGAGCGGAATGTTATGGTGAAGAAGGCAGCTTGACAGTTGTGTCACATAATATGCCTGATGTGGCTAGTTCGCAGTGTTACCATTGCGGACAACCTGCCCCCCCCGGGCTCGGCCTGTATGTCCAGATCGAGAACACGCCGAGAACGATGTGCTGTCGGGGATGTCAGGCAGTAGCGCAGGCAATTGTCGATAACGGTCTGGGCGATTACTATCGCAGCAGAACGGCCATGCCTGAGAGCGGGCAGGAAGTAGTGCCCGGCGAGATCAAAAAACTGGCGCTCTACGATCATCCTGATATACAGCGCAGTTTTGTGATAGATGCCGGCCCCCATTGCAAGGAAGCGGTTCTGATCCTTGAAGGGATAACCTGTGCCGCCTGCGTCTGGCTGAATGAACGTCACTTGAAACAGTTGGCGGGCATCCAGTCGGTGGAAGTCAATTATGCCAATCATCGAGCTCGGATCGCCTGGGATGAAAGGCAGATAGAGCTATCCAGGATATTGCAGGAAATTCAGCTGTTAGGCTATAACGCTCATCCCTACAGCGCCTGGCAATCGGATCAGGTCAGAAAAACCCAGCGCAAGAAGGATTTGCAGCGCATCGCCATAGCCGGAATAGCTGCAGCGCAGGTAATGATGCTTGCAGTCGCACTCTACGCAGGCGCGTGGTATGGCATCGACCACAATACCCGCCGTTTGCTGCGATGGTTCAGTTTGCTGCTAACATTGCCGGTGGTCAGCTTCGCTGCGTGGCCATTTTATCGTTCGGCCTGGAGCGGCCTGAAGACCAGACATCTGAATATGGATGTTCCGGTAAGCATTGCTATACTCAGCGCGTTTGCAGGCAGTCTTTGGGTCACTTTTACCGGTGGGACGCAAGTGTATTACGACACGATCAGTATGTTCACCTTGTTTTTGCTGGTGACCCGCTTGCTCGAATCGGGGGCACGGGAAAAATCGATAGAATCCGCCGAAAATCTTTTGAAACTGCAACCTGCCATGGCTACCTGTATTCGCGACGGACAGCAGGATTATGTTGCTGTATTGGATTTGCAACAGGGCGATCAGATACTGGCTAAAGCCGGTGAAATCATAGCCGCCGACGGATTGATTGTGGAGGGCATGTCGACGGTAGACGAATCGTTGCTGACCGGAGAGTCGCGAGCCGTACCAAAACAGACTGGCGATACGGTAATAGCAGGCAGTATGAATCAGGAGGGTCCGCTTATGGTGCAAGTGACCGGTATAGGCGAAAATACCGTGCTCGCAGGGATCGTTCGACTGGTCGATAAGGCACAGGCGGAAAAACCGCGTATTGCGCAAATCGCCGATCGGGTCGCGGTCTGGTTTACCCTGGGACTATTGATTTTTGCTTTTTTGACCGGCTTGATCTGGTTGAAAATCGATGCTGGCCGCGCTTTCGAAATCGTACTGTCCGTGCTGGTGGTAACCTGTCCTTGCGCATTATCGCTAGCAGTGCCGGCAGCGCTGGCGGCTGCCGGTTCTAATCTGATCAAGCGCGGCATACTGGTTACTCGCGGACATGCTTTGGAAACCTTATCGCGCGTGACCTGTGTGGTATTCGATAAAACCGGTACCTTGACGGTAGGCAAACCCCGTATCGAAGCGATAGAGATATTGTCGAATGTAAGCGCCGAATGGTGCGCAGCTGTCGCGGCAGCTCTGGAACAGGCCTCCGAACATCCGTTGGCGCATGCGTTTATGCGTTATGGATCGACAGATAGACTGCCTGCCGTAAGCAATGCGAGAAATGTTCCGGGTCACGGCGTCTCCGGTGAAATATTGGCGGCAGAATATACTTTGGGTAACCGCAAGTTTGCAAATCGGGGGCAAGATGCCGACGAGCTGCGTATACAGCGACTCTATCCCTCTGCAACACTGGTGTGGTTGTGCGATGCAAAACAGGCGCTAGCAGTATTTGCGCTGAGCGATCCTTTACGGGCGGACGCAAAGGAAGC
>DAIETB010000039.1:0-6910 GCA_027345925.1 Sulfuriferula sp. | reverse complement strand
GAACTGATCGTATCGGCGTTGTCCGCGTATTTTCTGGCGGGAGAATCGCTGGTCGGCAAAGAGTGGCTGGGCGCCGCCATGATCATGGTCGCCAGCCTGTTTTCAGGACAACTCGACAAGGGGGTTGCCGTATGAGTCTGGTAACCGGAGTGCATCACGCGTCGGTCGTGGTGGAAGATCTGCCGCGTGCGCGCGGATTTTACGAAGGCGTGCTCGGTTTGACGCCCAATCCCGACCGGCCGGCGCTGGTTTTCGACGGCGTCTGGTACGATATCGCAACGGTGCAGATTCATCTGCTCTGCGTGCCGAATCCCGAAGCGGGGCTGAAACGCCCGGTGCATGGCGGGCGCGACCGGCATCTTGCATTGACCGTGTCCGATCTCGGTGAACTCAAGGCGCGACTGGATCGCGCTCATATTGCCTATACGCAAAGCCGCTCGGGACGCAAAGCCCTGTTCTGTCGCGACCCGGACGATAACGGCCTGGAGTTTGTCGCCGTTCCGGCCTGAATGTGCGTTGTTTCAAGCCAAGCTTGCTTGTGCCGGATAAATTCGTGGCGGCAAGGCTTTTCGAGCCGGCTCAACGCGTAATCAGACTGTACAGCAGCGGTAATCTGGCTGGCAATTCCGAAGGCTTGCGGATAATGATGAAATTGTGTTTGCCGAAGATGTACGGCAGATAGCCGTGCGCTTCCTGGTCGACGGTGACGCAGAACGGCCGCAAACCTTGTTGCCTTGCAGCGCTGAGCGCCTTGCGCGTATCTTCGATACCGAATCGGCCTTCGTAGTGATCGGTGTCGTTGGGCTTGCCGTCGGTAAGCAGCAACAGCAGACGTTCGCGCGAGCGCTGCCGCTCCAGGATTTCCGTAGCGCGCCGGATCGCGGCACCCATGCGCGTGTAATAGGCCGGCTTGATGCCGAGGATGCGACTGCGCACCTTGCCGTCGTAAGGCTCGTCGAACGATTTAAGCTGATGGAACCGGACGTCGTTGCGCTCGTGCGAATTGAAGCCGTACAGCGCGAACCGGTCGCGCGTGACGCTCAGCGCTTCGGAAAACAGCAGCAGGCTGTCGCGGATGACGTCGATGACGCTGCGCTCCGACCCGATCCAGGCTTCGGTCGATAAAGACAGGTCGGCGAGCAGCAGACAGGCAAGATCGCGGTCGCGCTGGCGCAAATCCGTAAATAAACGCTCTTCGCTGCCGCTGGCCAACTGCCGGATATAAGAGTCGATATCGATATCGCTGCCGTCCGGTTGCGCCTTGAGCCGTATCCGGGAAAGCGCCAGCGCTTCGAATTGGCGTTTCAGCCGCTGCTGGTCGCGTTTGAGACGGTCGGGTAATATTCCGGCTATCGTCTGAGCCGGTAGTATCGGCGTAATCCGGCACTGTGCCGGTCTCAGCAAGCGGGCTCTGTAATCCCATTCCGGCAGCATCTGCACGCCGTCGAGCTGCGTTTGGTCGATGGCCGCCGCAGGCAGGTCGAGTTCCATGCGCAATTTTTTTGCGACTTGCCTGCCGCCGCGGGCGACGCTGATGACGTCCAGATCGTCTGCTGCCTGCGCAAGGTCTTCGTCGTCGTTGTCTTCGATATCGTGTTCGACTTTTGCGTATTCGTTCCAGCTGAAAATGGTTTCAGGACGGAACAGCATCATGCCGCCTTTGCGCTCGGGCAATTGCGCATGTTCGGCGCTGCGGCGTTTTTTGTCGGTTTGCGCGATGTTCGCGGCGGTGCCGGCTTGTTGCGTTTCGCCGGCGGCAGCACTCTGAGGTGCGGGCGCATCGGGACGCAGCCATAACATTACCGGATGAGGCGGCCTGACGGCGACGGGCCATGTCGTGACGCTGCCCGGATGGCGTAATGCTTCGCGTATGCTCCGTTCCAGCAGCGCTTCGTCGGCAGGCAGCTTGCGCGGATCGGGGCGGCGTGCGATTTCGGCGTCCACCAGCCGGAAATAACGCGCTTTGAGTCCGGGATAGTCCTGAATGACTGCGAGGACGGCAGTCTGGTTTCTGGCCGGCCAAGACAATTCGGGAGCATGGTCGCAAGCGCACAACGCCGCCAGCCAGAAATACGCATCGCGATTCAAGCGTTGTTGCGGGTAAACGTCGATCAGCGACGGCAGCCGCAATGCCTCGCTGTCCACCCACGCCAGACCGGCTTTGCGTTCGCTGCCCGCCAACCGCTGCAGCATGGAACGTCGCGCCCCGTGCAGGGTGTGCGCGCCGGCTTGCACGGTCACGCCCGGATCGCCGCCCAGTGCGCGATACAGCAGTGCCGCGCTACGGGCGACGTCGGTGAGTTCGACGGCCATTTCCGGAAAACGCCGGACGGCGAGTTTATTTACCCATCGATGCCATAGTATGCCGATTTGCTCTTCCATGCCGCCTCCCGTTCAGTCGCCGAAAATGGCGTCGACCACTTCCATCAGGGCCGTTGCGGTTTCCGGTTCGTCGGACAGGCATTCGATCACGGCGACGCGACAGGCTGCGCGCGCGTCGTGGCCGCTGGCGATCAGTTTGGCGGCGCAGACGATCAGCCGCGTGCCGGGCGCTGCTTCCAGATCGTGCTCCGCCGTACTGCGCAAAGCCTGAACCAGAGTAACCAGACGTTTGGCGGTGTCGCGCTCGACCCCGGATTCGGCGATGACGATGTCGATTTCGCGGGCGGTTTGCGGGAAATCGAAAGCGAGCGAGACGAAACGTTGACGGGTGCTGGGCTTGAGTCCTTTGGAGAAATTCTGGTAGCCCGGATTGTAGGACACGATCAGCATGAACTCGGGCGGCGCCTGCAGGATTTCGCCGGTACGGTCTATCGGCAGGATGCGGCGGTCGTCGGACAACGCGTGCAGCACGACGGTCGTATCCTTGCGCGCTTCGACGATTTCGTCCAGATAGCAGATGCCGCCGTGCCGTACCGCCTGGGTGAGCGGACCGTCGGCCCAGTAGGTACCGTCCGCACCGATCAGGTGGCGGCCGACCAGGTCGGCGGCGGAGAGATCGTCGTGGCAGGAGACCGTATAAAGCGGCCGGCCGAGCCGGGCGGCCATATGCTCGATGAACCGGGTCTTGCCGCAACCGGTAGGGCCCTTGATCAGCAGCGGCAGCCGGTTGCGGTAGGCGGATTCGAAAATATCGATCTCGTTGCCGGTCGGTATGTAGACGGGAATGGAATTGGGCTGAATTGCAGACCGCGACAAAGGGGTGACGGACATGATAATTCCCTTTAACTAATAAGATAAGCGATGCCGATGAGCGTGCCGACGGCAATCAGGTAAGCGCCCATGGTCGCGCGCCAAACGGGACCGGCATGACGCAGCCCCATGAAATAATCGACCACGAGTTGCCCCTTGAGCAGGGTAAGCACGAGCACGAACACCATGAGCAGCCGGCCCGGTTTGTCGTACGCCAGTTGAAACGAGATCGCCGCCAGCGCGAGCAATGAAAGCCATGCTGCGGTGCACGGTTTTAGTATATGTAACAGGCCGTTTTTCATCATTTTCTCCGTCAATGTATAACGTAAACCAGTGCAAACAGTAGGATCCAGACCAGATCGACCATATGCCAGTACGAAGCGCCGGTTTCCACGCCGGTATGGTTGTCGGCGGTGTAACGGCCGGCATAGGCTTTGACGGCGACCACCGCAAGTATGACCATGCCCATCGCTACGTGCATAAAGTGAAAAAAGGTAAGGGACAGATAGAACATGTAAAACAGGTTGGCGGACAGCGTGATGCCGCGAGCGAAATCCTGATGAAACTCCACCAGCTTGAGCAGCAGAAACATCGCACCCAGTCCGAGCGCGCCGGCTATCCAGTTGCCGCAAGCCGTATGTCGACCGGCTTTGATGGCCCGCAGAGCGCGGACGACGAAATAGCTGCTGGTTAGCAGCAACAGCGTGTTGGCGAAGCCGTAAGTGCGATTGAGCGTGAGTTGGGAAGCGTTGAACAGATCGACATGCGCGCTGCGGGTAAAAGCGTAAGCAACAAACAGCACGCCGAAAACCGTGAGTTCGGCGAAAATGAATACCCAGATTGCGAAATCGCCGGGGAGCGGTTGTCCCCGGGATTGTTGCAACCGATCGTCTGTAAGTGCGGTTTGCATGATGAAGTGTCCGTAGTGGGCGGGACCCGGTCCCGCCATTTTATTTAAGTCGCCAGCGCACGTTTTACTTCACCGGTATACTGATATTCGCCTTTGATGAAAAAGCTTCTCAGATACACCAGCAAGCCGGTAAAGAAACTCGCCCCTGCGATTTCGCGGCCCCAGAAGAATACGCGCGCTCTGTCCTGGACTTGCATGAAGCCCATGGGATCGGCTCCGGAGCGTTGCAGAAACGCTGTCACGATGCCGGCGCCCGTGAGTGCCAGCGCAATGCCTATCATGCTCAGAACCATGATCCAGAAGCCCGTCATTTCCCAGTGCTGCGCCTTGACGCTATTGGCTTCGCGACCGCGTAACATGGGCATGGTGTAGGAAATGATCGCCATGGAAACCATTGCGTACGCGCCGAAGAAAGCCAGGTGTCCGTGGGCGGCGGTGAAGTTGGTGCCGTGGATATAGTATTGCGCCGGTGCCAGCGTGATCATGAATCCCCATACACCTGCGCCGAGGAAGGCCATGATAGGCGTACCCATCGCCCATAGCATGGCAGCCTTGTTGGGATGCTCGCGGCGGCGCTGAAACAGCATCTTGAAGGCGAACGCGATGAGGAGTATGAAAGGAATAGGCTCCATGGCGGAAAAAATGGAACCGAGCCAGATCCAGTAGGCCGGCGCACCGATGTAATAATAATGGTGCCCGATGCCGACCAGTCCAGAGATCAACACCATCGCCATGATGATATAGAGCCATTTTTCCACTATTTCGCGATCTACGCCGGTCATTTTGATCAGAATAAAACCGAGCAGGGCGCCGAGTATCAATTCCCAGTCTCCTTCAACCCAGCCGTGGACGATCCACCACCACGAATAACTGGCTTTTACCGTGTCTTCAGGAAAGTAAAAGGAGGGGAGAAAGAGTAAGGCCAGGCCACACAGCGCACCCACCAGTATCAGGTTGATCGAGGTTTTTCTGCCTTTGATCAGCGTCATGGTGACATTGAACAGCAAGGAGAGGGCAACCAGTACGATACCGATCTTGGTAGGCAGCGGCTGTTCGAGATAACCGCGTCCCATGGTGGGCACGATCGCATTGCCGGTGATGGCGGCCAGGTGCGCGTACGGCACGAGCAGATAACCGACTACGGTCAATGCGGCCGCAATGAGGAATACCCAAAACGTGATCAGCGCCAGTTTCGGGCTATAGAGCTCCGTTTGCGCTTCTTCGGGGACGATGTAATACGCCGCCCCCATAAAAGCCATCAGCAGCCAGACGATCAGCAGGTTGGTGTGCGTCATGCGCACGATATTGAAATGGGCTGCCGAAAACAGGAAGGTTCCGTCCAGAAACTGCATCCCGGCAACCAGACCGAAAACAATTTGGCCGAAAAACAACGCCAGAGCGGCGATGAAATAAGGCTTTGCCACCAATTGAGACTGGTATTTCATGATTTCTCCTTTATTCGAGGGTAGTAAGAGGTTGGTAAATCAACCCTCAATGTTCGGCGGCCAATGGTTGGTATCGACGTTGGATAGCCATTGCAGATAGGCAACGATGTCGTCGATCTGCGCGGGGGTGAAATTGAAATGCGGCATTTGCCTTCTGCCGACTACGCCGGATGGCTGGGCGGGAATCCACAATTTGATGAATTCCGGGCCGCGGCGTTTGTAGACATTGTCGAGTTCGGGCGCGTAGTAAGAACCTTCGCCGTTGATGGTGTGGCAACCGATGCAGTCGTTGGTATCAACCAGATACTTGCCGCGGATGACCGAAGCGGTCATTTTATCGGCATGATCCCGTACCGGAATCTGCTGCCAGGTGTCGTAAGTCAGCGCGAGATAAATAATCAGAAAAAATACGGCACTTCCGAGAAAAATGTTACGTGCCATCGATTTGGTAAAAACTTCTTGCATGATGAGCTCCCTTGTAAAGGCGTGGACGATGTACGATTAAAGTTATACTTAAAATACATCTTTAACGCCTTGACTTAAATCAAGCAAGTAAGAAATTGTGAAATTCGATTTCGCCTATTGTATTCATAAAAAAATAGCATTGATAATCATGTTTCTGTGTTATCTGCCTGTCAAAATCCGGTTTAGCCAGACATCGGAGATGTCCTAAAAAACATCGTGCGTTTGTGTTTTACGTTAGTAATCTTTCGTGTAATTGGCATCCTTTACTGCCGGAAAATTTTTTTTAGCCTTTTTAAAAAATAGTTTGCATTAGTACTATCGTTATGATACTTTATTTGTACGTATTAGGATAATCATAATACGAATATGACGCACCCTCGATTACGTGCATTTTTTAAGGAGAATTGTCATGCAACAGGTTCCATTTGCCGTAGAACTGAATCCGGGCACCTATTACCTTTGCGCCTGCGGTCAATCCAAAAACCTGCCTTATTGCGATGGTACGCATAAAGGCAGCGGTAACGAGCCTTTCAAGGTGGAATTGCAGGAACGTCAAACGGTAGCGATTTGCGGCTACCGTCAATCCGCTTCGCGTCCGTTTTGCGACGGCACGCATTTAACGCTGGCATAACGTCAATTTTTATTTATAAGGAGAGAAGATCATGAACAATGCAATAACCCAAACACGTTTTACTCAGACTCTGGCCGGCCTGACTTTGCTTGCCGCTTTGATTTTTCCTGTATTACCTGTCGCCGCCGCAGATGCCTACCAAGTTCAGACAGGCAACCCTGCCGGCAATTATCAAATCGACCCGGTTCATTCGATGGTGAGCTTTACCGTCGGGCATCTGGGCGTAAGCGAACTGGTGGGGCGTTTTGACACGATCAGCGGCAGCTT
>DAIETB010000018.1:0-3910 GCA_027345925.1 Sulfuriferula sp. | reverse complement strand
GCACGACATTCCTCATTTTGTCGCGCTTGCGAAAGGCTTTGCCGAGCTGGGCTGCGACACGATCGCGATCAAGGACATGGCGGGCCTGCTGACTCCAGGCGTCGCGTACGATCTGGTGAAAAGCATACGCGCCGCTACCGGCCTGCCCGTGCACAATCACAGCCATGCGACGTCCGGGCTCGCCAGCATGGCGCATCTCAAGGCGATCGAAGCCGGGGCTACCGTTATCGACACCTGCATCTCGGCATTCTCCGAGGGCTCCAGCCATCCCACGACCGAAACGATGGTCGCGGCGCTCGCTAACACCGAATACGACACCGGCATCAAGCTCGGCGATCTGCAGGAAATCGCCGCCTATTTCCGCGAAGTACGGAAACTGTACTGGCAGTTCGAGAGCAACTTTACCGGCGTCGATCCGCGCGTCCTGATTAGCCAGGTCCCCGGCGGCATGATTTCCAATCTGTCCAATCAGCTCAAGGAACAGGGTTCTCTGAGCCGGATGGACGAAGTATTGGCGGAAATTCCCCAGGTGCGCGAAGACCTGGGCTTCCCCCCGCTGGTAACGCCTACTTCGCAGATCGTCGGCAGCCAGGCGGTCATCAATGTACTGACCGGCGATCGCTACAAAACCATCACCAATGAAGTCAAACTGTATCTGCAAGGCCGCTACGGCGAAGCGCCCGGCGCAATCAATCAGACCGTCCGCGAACTGGCGATAGGCGATCAGGAAATCATCCATTGCCGTCCCGCCGACCTGATTCCCGACGAAATGGAAAAACTGAAGAGCGAGATCGAAGGCGTCGCCAAATCGGAAGAGGACGTCCTGACGTATGCGATGTTTCCCGATCTCGGGCAAACATTCCTGCAGGAGCGCAACGCCAATACGCTGGCGCCGGAAGTGCTGCTGCCGATCAGCGAGCAGAACAGCAATGCGTCCACCCGTTTTGCCGCCGACGAATTCCATATCACCTTGCACGGCGAAACCTATCACATCCGGCTGACCGGTACCGGTCACGGTTCGCAAACCGAACGGCCGTATTACGTCTCGGTTGACGGCGTAACCGAGGAAGTGTTCGTCGAATCGCTGAACGAAATCGAAGTCAGCACCGACAACGCCACGCCTAACGGAAAAACCAAATCTTCCGATAAATCCGGCAATAGCGGACGCCCGCGCCCTACTCATCGCGGTCATGTGACGACCGCCATGCCCGGCAATATCGTGGACGTGCTGATACGCACCGGACAAAAAGTCAATGCCGGCGATCCGGTATTGGTTATCGAAGCCATGAAAATGGAAAACGAAATTCAGGCATCGATATCCGGCACCATCATCAATCTGTTTGTAGCCAAAGGCGACTCGGTAACGCCCGACCAGGCATTGCTGGAAATTCAGCCGGAGTAGACGCATGGCGGCAGCCCAACTCGTACTCGCGTCGACATCAGTATATCGGCGCGAACTGCTGAACAAATTGCGCGTACCGTTTGTCGTGACGTCCCCGCAGGTAGACGAAACTCCGCTCGCGGGCGAAGCGCCCGATGTTGCCGCCCTGCGCTTGTCCGTACTTAAAGCGCAAGCTCCGGCAGCCGCCTTTCCCGATGCACTCATTATCGGCTCCGATCAGATAGCCAGTCTCGACGGCAATCATATCGGCAAGCCCGGTAACCATGCATCCGCCGTTGCGCAACTGCGCAGCATGAGCGGGCAGGAGCTCATATTTCATACGGCTCTAAGTCTGTACAACAGCAGCACCGGCAACCTGCAATCCCGCATCGTCCCGACGACGGTAAAGATACGACATTTAACCGACGCACAAATCGAGCATTACCTGCGCAAGGATCTACCTTACGACTGTGCAGGAAGCGCGCGTTCCGAAGGATTGGGCATCGCCATTATGGAGAGCATGACTGGAGAAGACCCCAATGCGCTGGTCGGCTTGCCGCTCATCGCATTGACCGCAATGCTATTCAATGAAGGTTGGGATGTCCTGACCATCTGAAGCCTGCCTCCATCCGCTCTGCCAATGTCATTTTCCGATGGTGTCGATCATAAAACGGCGCACCGGGGATACTTCGATGCGCCGGATTGTCCGGCAATTTATAGATGCTCAGGGATTTATGCGGGAAATTTTCGTCCCTTCGATGCTCAGGCTGGCCATCAGACCTTCTTGGTCGAAAATGACCGCATAGGCATCATCCTTCAAGGTCGTTGACGACAGGTTCTTGGCAACCCCTTTGTCGAGGACGACTACTGTCGGCCCCACACCGATTTCCCAACCCTTGGTCTTCTTCAGGTAATTGACGGCTCTGTCGTTCATGAGAAATACGACATAGCTGTACGATTGCACGCCAGCCTGCCAGCCCCACGATGCCGAAACCGAATTATAGTAGCCGTCTACCCGGGAGCCCTGAAACAGCACCCCTTCTCCATAGCTGCCGCCGAACACTAACCCGGCCCGATATATTTTGGGGAATACGAGTATTTCCCTGGCTTTTTTTGAAATATCCCTGGCGACCGGATTGGACTTATATAATACTTGCAATGCCTGATCGGCTTCTTTATTCAAATCTTCCTTGGTCGCCGCACTCGCTTGAGCGCTCATGGTACCTAACAAAAATGTTGCCGCGGCAACCAGCATATAGTTATAAATATTGGTTCTCATACCATTCCTCCTCAAGAATTACTGAAATTCGTTAGGAATAGTGAGCCGATACAACTACCGGTTCCGTACGTTATCGCACATTTATATCCAAAAACCGCTACCGCCAGAAAATTTCAAGCGGATCAGGAAAGCGGATCGTTTTCCGGACAGTTTGACGCGTGAATTGATAATAGACAGTTATTTTCCATATATTGAAAGGAGTTGGACCATCTCGAAATTCGTCGTGGAAGACTCACCTTGCTTCATTGCAAACGATTGAGATACAATGCAACTCATCGATGAAAGGAAACTGCTATGGCTACCACCACAATGGTTCACGTCCGTGTAGATGAACAAATTAAGGCGCAAGCCACCGAGACGCTGGCCGCAATGGGCCTGTCCGTTTCTGACGCTGTGCGCGTTTTTTTGATGCGCATCGTCGCCGACAAACAAATGCCGTTCGCGCTCAAAGTGCCGAACGCCGAAACTCGCGCGGCGATGGCCGAGGCCGACGAGATGGCACGCACGCGCCGTGCTCGCTTTGGTACGGCTACTGAACTGTTCGATGACATCGAAAAGAACAGCCGCAAGTAAGCGCGCGCCGCTGCCGCTCGCAGCGGACTATGCAAAATCCTTCCTGAAGGACTGGGAGCGGTTGTCGCGGGCTGGCCGGTACGACATGAACCGGCTCAAGGAAGCCATGCTCTTGTTGATCGCCAACGATACCCCGCTTGGAACGGAATGGTTTGATCACCCATTGAGCGGCAACTGGGAAGGGTATCGGGAGTGCCATATCGGCGGTGATTTTTTGCTGGCCTACAAGCTCGATGACGACGGAAAACATGGCTTGATCGTATTCATGCGCGCCGGTACGCATGCCGATCTGTTCGAGTAACGAGAAGTGTATCGATACAGCTTTACTTATTCTCTGTGATTGCTGCCGATCACAGCAATGGATGTCATCGTCATTGGGTGCCCGCCACATTAATATCCCAAACCGCTACCGCCAGAAAATTTCAGGAGAATCAGGGAAGCGGATCGTTTTCCGGCAATTCGATCGATTCCAGCGGTTTACCGACAGCAAATCCTTGTGCGTAATCGATTTCCATGGTTCGCAAAAGATTCAGCAACTCCGCATTTTCCACCGATTTCACTGCTACCTCCAAATGAAATCCATGCAGCATTTCAGCCAGATTTTTCACAAAAATACGGGACTTGCTATCTTCTATCAATCCACGGGTCAAACTCGGATGAAGTTTTATCATATCTAC
>DAIETB010000006.1:0-5647 GCA_027345925.1 Sulfuriferula sp. | reverse complement strand
AGATCGGCTTCGGTAAACAGGCTGCCGTCAACTTTTCGGCTGTGCGCAACGTTGAGATAGCGCGGCATGACTTCCGCATGTGCGACGCGTTTTACTATAGCTAGGACTTGACTGAGCATTATGGAAATGGATTAGTGTTGGCGGATCAGGAAACGGATTTCCACTTGATGGAGCAGCCTATGCTGGGTATCTGTTCGGCAGGGCCTGTCTGGGTTTCGGCAACTTCCCGCATCGCTTCGAACAGATCCCGCCGTACGTCTTCGGCCGCCGCGGTTTTGCGCGAAGCGTCGAAGCGGCCTCGATACTGGAGTTCTCCCGAACGATTGAAACCGAAGCAATCCGGGGTGCAGACGGCATCGTAGCTATGGGCCACTTCCTGAGTCTCGTCCATGACATAGGGGAAAGGGAAATCGAATTCGGCGGCGACCCTGACCATGTTGTCGAATGAGTCTTCGGCGTAATCCGCCGGGTCATTGGACATGACGGCTATGCTGTTGATGCCGTAGCGGTCGCGCAATTCCCGGCAGTCGCGCACCAGTCGCGGACGGATCGCCTGTACGTAAGGGCAGTGATTGCAGATGAACATGACCAGCAAGCCGTTTTCGCCCATGACCGAAGACAAGGTATAGCGTTTGCCGTCGATGCCGGGCAGATCGAAATCGGGCGCGGGCCAGCCGAACCGGCAGACAGGCGTTTCCAGACTAACCATTTTTACTCCTTGCGAATGATACTTGATTAAATGACCTGGGGCATGCAGCGGGCGCTGCCCGGATGAACGAAGCAGGGCGCAAGCAAACTCGCGGAGGAGCCGAAAACCGGAATGTGCAAGCTCTCCGTGAGGATTTCGAGCTCTGGTCCAGCGAAATAATAGCAAGCGCGATAATCGTGCAAAGGTCTGTTTAAGAGTTATCATATCATGTAAGCCATTTTATAATGATAGTCATGCCGCGTTTTTATATTTCGGAACCTCCTTTGACGGATATGCTGTACCCCTTGCCGGCGCAGGCGGCGCATCATGCCATGCGAGTGCTGCGCATGGCCCGGGGCGACGACCTCGTATTGTTTGACGGTTCCGGCCGGGAATGGCGTGCGACGGTCGCGCGCATCGACAAACGCGAAGTCGTCGTAAGCGTTACGGCGTGTTGCGCGGTCAGCCGGGAATCGCCGCTGTCTATCGTGCTGGTGCAGGGAATTTCCAGCGGCGAACGCATGGATTATACTCTCCAGAAGGCGGTCGAATTGGGAGTGACCCGAATCCAGCCGGTAGCCTGCGGGCGCAGTGTCGTTAAACTCGCCGGCGAACGCGCCGAAAAACGCTGCGAACACTGGCAAAATCTGGTTGCGGCGGCGTGCGAGCAATGCGGCCGCAATATCGTGCCCGAGGTTGCGCCCGTTATGGGCTTGAAATCGTGGCTCAGTCTGCCGTCGGGGCCGCGGTCGGGCATTATATTCGCACCGGCAGCGACCGAGACTTTGCATACCCTGACGAAGCCGCAGACGGAAATAGCGATCCTGGCCGGCCCGGAGGGCGGATTTACGGATGACGAATATCGGCAGGCGGCAGACGCCGGATTTGTCGCGGTACGGCTGGGGCCGCGAATTTTGCGTACCGAAACCGCCGCGTTGGCGGCGCTCAGCGCCATGCAGGTGTTGTGGGGCGATATTTGATGCTGCCTTGCAGAAGTGGCGGACGGCTGGAAGCAATGCCGTGTGAGGGAGTGCAAATGCAGCCAGGCCGGGAATAATTGCACGAAGTCCGGTTTACGCGTGTTGCCGGAACGAATAATATTTTAATCAATCATGGTGCCCTGATGTCTTCAACTGCTTTCGTACACTGGTTTCGTGCGGCTGCGCCGTATATCCACGCGTTTCGCGGCAAAACCTTCGTGCTGGCTTTCGGCGGCGAAGTGCTGGTCGACGATCAGTTCACCCGTCTGGCGCACGATCTCAATCTGCTCAACAGTCTGGGCGTACGGCTGGTGCTGGTGCACGGCGTGCGTCCGCAGGTTGAAGATCATCTCACCGAACGTCAGGCGGAAATCCGTTACGTTGACGGCTTGCGCGTCACCGATGAACGGGCGTTGGCGTGCGTCAAGGAAGCCGTCGGCGAAGTGCGGGTGGAAATCGAGGCTTTGCTGTCTATGGGTTTGCCCGGCAGCCCGATGGCGAATGCCGATATTCGCGTGGCCTCAGGCAATTTTGTTACGGCACGGCCGCTGGGGGTGCGTAACGGCGTGGATTTATTGCATACTGGCGTCGTGCGCAAAATCAATGCGGCGGCGATCCGGCAGCGGCTCGAAGATAACGACATCGTGCTGCTGTCGCCGCTGGGCTATTCGCCGACCGGCGAGATTTTCAATCTGTCGCTGGAAGATGTTGCGACTGCCGCTGCGACGGCATTGAAAGCCGACAAGCTTATTTTTCTGATGGAAGGCGACGGCGTGATTCAGGCCGACGGCGAACTGCTGCATTCGCTGACGGTGCCCGAAGCCCGGCAATTGATGGCGCAGCACGCGGATCTGGGCGACGATGTCGCGTATTATCTGCCCTGCGCTATTCAGGCCTGCCAGCAGGGCGTCGGACGGGTGCATCTGATCAGTCGTCATGCCGACGGCGCGCTGCTGTGCGAGCTGTTTACGCATGACGGGGTAGGAACGATGCTGGCGCCGGCGTCGCTAGAGACCTTACGCCCAGCCAGCATCGAAGACGTGGGCGGCATCTTGCAGCTGATCAGCCCGCTGGAAGAAGACGGCACATTGGTGCGGCGTTCGCGGGAACGCCTCGAAATGGAGATCGAGCGCTTTATCGTGCTCGAATACGACGGCCGCCTGATCGGCTGCGCGGCGCTTTATCCGTTTGCCGAGGAGCGCGCCGGCGAGCTGGCGTGCCTGACGATACACCGCGATTTCCGCGGCAACGGAAATGGCGAAGCATTGCTCGCTGCCGTGGAAAAGGCAGCACGCGCAGCGCGTTTCGACCGTTTGTACGTGCTCACTACGCATACTGCGCACTGGTTTGTCGAGCGGGGTTTCGCCAGCGCGAGCGTCGCGGATTTACCCGCGCAGAAGCAAAGTCTGTATAACTATCAGCGTCGTTCCAAGGTCTTCGTCAAGCATTTGTGAGTACGATTTGATGCGGCTTGCGCCCATTACGGGCCGGTTTCGTTGTAGAATGGCAGCCTCTCGCTTTTTGGGTTCTTATTGTGATTGCTACGCAAGGTATTACTATTCAGTTCGGCGCAAAGCCGCTGTTTGAGAATGTTACGGTCAAATTCGGCGACGGTAACCGCTACGGTCTGATCGGCGCCAACGGCTGCGGAAAATCGACATTCATGAAAATTCTTGCCGGCCAGCTCGCGCCTACCGCCGGTCACGTCGCGCTCGACAAAGGCGATAAGCTCGGCTGGCTGCGGCAGGATCAATTCGGTTACGAAGACCAGATCGTGCTCGACGTGGTGATGCAGGGCGACGCCGATCTTTGGGCGGTAAAGCATGAAAAAGACAGTATTTACGCCAATCCTGAAGCGACCGAAGAAGATTATCTGCATGCGGCCGAGCTCGAAGGCGAATTCGCTGAAATGGACGGCTACTCGGCCGAAGCGCGCGCCGGAGAGTTGTTGCTGGGTCTCGGCATCCCCAGCGAACAGCACAGCGGCACCATGCAAGCGGTGGCGCCGGGCTGGAAGCTGCGCGTTCTGCTCGCGCAGGTGTTGTTCGGCAACCCCGATATCATGCTGCTGGACGAGCCGACCAACAACCTGGACATCAATACCATACGCTGGCTGGAAGACGTGCTGGACCAGCGTTCCTGCACCATGATCATCATTTCGCACGACCGGCACTTCCTGAATTCCATCTGTACGCACATGGCCGATCTGGATTACGGCAAGATACAATTGTTCCCCGGCAATTACGACGAATACATGCTTGCCGCCACGCAGCAGCGCGAAGGCTTGCAGGCTGCCAACACCCGCGCCAAGGAAAAAATCGCCGAGTTGCAGACCTTCGTGTCGCGCTTTTCCGCCAATGCGTCCAAAGCGCGGCAGGCGACTTCGCGGGTCAAGCAGATCGACAAGCTCAAACAGGATATGGGCGTCATCGCGCCGTCGTCGCGGCAATACCCGTATATCCGTTTCGAACAGGACAAGCCTTTGCATCGCAATGTGGTCGAAGTCACCGAATTGTCCATCGGCTACGATGCGGCGCTGTTTCCTCAGCTCGATATCATTGTCGAAGCGGGCGAACGCATCGCTATCATCGGCGAGAACGGCGCGGGTAAAACGACGCTGGTGAAAACCCTGATCGGCGAAATGCCTGCGTTAAGCGGCCGGATAAAATGGTCGGAAAACGCTAAAATCGGTTATTACGCGCAGGATCATTCGGCCGATTTCGACAGCGACATGAATCTGTTCGACTGGATGAAACAATGGGCGGAATCCGGCGAAGACGATCAGGCGATACGCAGCGTGCTCGGCAAATTGCTGTTTTCCGGCGACGACGTCAAAAAATCCGTCCGCGTTTTGTCCGGCGGCGAGCAGGGCCGGATGATGTTCGGCAAGCTGACGCTGGCCAAAGCCAACGTGCTGGTGCTCGACGAGCCGACCAACCACCTCGATATGGAATCGATCGAATCGGTCAATACCGCGGTCGAGCTGTTCAAGGGTACGGTGATTTTCGTCTCGCACGATCGTTCCTTCGTCTCGTCGCTGGCTACCCGTCTGATAGAAATCCGCGATCACAAGGCCGATATTTTCAACGGCAGCTACGAGGAATATCTGGTCAGTCGCGGTCTTGCCTGATCGCAGGCCGGCCCGATGAAGCTGGTAGCGCTGATATCCGGCCGCGGTTCCAATCTGCGGGCGATACTGGATGCCGGTATTGCGGTGACGGCGGTCATGAGCAACAATCCGGCCGCGGCCGGTCTGGCGCTGGCGCAAGCCCGCGACATCCCAACCGGGGTTGTCGATCACAGGGATTACGCCAGCCGGGCGGAATTCGATCGGGTAATGCAGACCGCGATCGATGCCTATGCGCCCGATCTGGTAGTGCTGGCGGGATATATGCGGATATTGACCGACGATTTCGTGCATCATTATGCCGGACGGCTGATGAATATCCATCCTTCATTGCTGCCGAGTTTCCCCGGTTTGCAAACCCATGCCCGGGCACTGGCGGAAGGCGTAAAAATTCACGGTTGCACGGTGCATTTCGTGACGCCGTCGCTCGATCGCGGCCCTGTCGTGATCCAGGCGGCCGTTCCCGTGCTGGCGCAGGATACGGCCGAAACCTTGCAGCGGCGGGTACTGGCGGCGGAACATCGCATTTATCCGCAAGCGGTACGCTGGTTTCTCGAAGGCAGGTTGTATATCGACTCCAGCGGCCGGGTTAACTTATTCGAGGGCACGGCGTCCGAGCAAAGTGTATTGATGACAGGAGTTTAAAGTGCGGGCAGCGGCCACGCGGCACCAGGCAGACCAGTCTCCGATACCGTTTCGCAAGCGGCGGTTCGGCGCGTATGCCCGGTATGTTTTTGCCGCGGCGCTGGCGCTATCGCTGCTGCTGCATTTAAGTCTGCTGACAACAGGTCTGCATTTTTATCTGCCGCACGATACGCAACGGACCGACGTGATCGAAGCGCGTCTCGAACC
>DAIETB010000003.1:0-9984 GCA_027345925.1 Sulfuriferula sp. | reverse complement strand
GGCGATGATCGGTTTGTCGAAGTCGCCGTCCTTCATACCGGTGGCACGCCACAATGCGCGTGCTCCTGCCATGTTTCGGCCTTGAGTGGTGGTGCGGGAACGATAAATGGGCATACTCAATATTCGATCTAATGCGATAATAGCGATAATTTTAGCTTATTTTGAACCCTTATGCTCATCCATCCGCAATTCGACCCGATAGCCATTGCGATCGGCCCTCTCGCCATACGCTGGTACGGTTTGATGTACTTGACGGCGTTTATCCTGTTTTTGCTGTTGGGCCGTTTGCGCATCAAACAGCAGCCGTATGCCGGCTGGCAGCCGAAACAGCTCGACGACATGCTGTTTTACGGCGTGCTTGGCGTCGTGCTCGGCGGCCGCCTGGGCTACGTGCTGTTTTACAAGTTCGATTATTACCTGGCGCATCCGCTGGAGATTTTTTATGTCTGGCAGGGCGGCATGTCGTTTCACGGCGGTTTTCTCGGAGTGATCATCGCTTTGTGGCTGTTTGCCCGGCGGGAGGGCAAGCGATGGCTTGCGGTCACCGATTTTATCGCGCCGCTGGTGCCGCTCGGACTCGGCGCGGGGCGTATCGGCAATTTCATCAACGGCGAATTGTGGGGGCGACCGACCACTCTGCCGTGGGGCATGATTTTTCCGCAGGTCGATAATGTGCCGCGGCATCCTTCGCAACTGTACGAATTCGGCCTGGAGGGCCTGACCTTGTTTGCGTTGCTCTGGATTTACTCGTCGCGGCCCCGCCCGGTCGGCGCCGTATCGGGTTTGTTTCTGGCCGGATACGGGACGTTCCGGTTTCTGGTCGAGTTTTCGCGCGAACCCGACGATTTTCTCGGCCTGCTGGCGCTGGGTTTAAGCATGGGACAGTGGCTCTCGCTGCCGATGATCGTCGCCGGGATAGTCATGATGGTCTGGGCTTACCGGCGCAGAGCGAAATAATGACGGCGGAATGTCGTCGCGGGGGCGGCAGCTTGTCCCGTCGGAGCTTCCGGCATGACGCTGACTGAACTGCGTTACATCGTCGCCGTTGCGCGCGAGCATCATTTCAGCCGCGCGGCCGAGGCCTGTTTCGTCTCGCAGCCGACGCTGAGCGTGGCGATAAAAAAACTCGAAGAAGAACTGGGCGTGATTCTGTTCGAACGCGCCAATAACGAAGTCAGCGTTACCGCCATCGGCGCGCAAATAGTCGAGCAGGCGTCGCATATTCTGGAGCAGACGCTAACGCTCAAACAAATCGCCCGGCAAGGCAACGATCCTCTGGCCGGCCCGTTCCGACTGGGGGCGATTTATACGATAGCGCCGTATCTGCTGCCGCATCTCATTCCCGCGCTGCACGCGATTGCGCCGCTGATGCCGCTGCTGCTGGAAGAAAATTTTACTCACAAGCTGGTGGAAAAACTCAAACAGGGCGAACTCGATGCGATCGTGATTTCGTTACCGCTGGACGAGCAGGGGCTGGAGACGCAGGCGCTGTATAGCGAACCTTTTCAGCTGGTATTGCCCGCCGGTCATGCCTGGTGCGCCAAAAAACGTATCCCGGTGGCCGATCTGGCGGAAGAAAATATACTGCTGCTGGGCGCCGGTCATTGTTTTCGCGATCAGGTACTGCAAGTCTGTCCGGCGCTGAACCGTTCCTCAGCGGCATTGGGCAGCATGCAAAAAACGCTGCAGTCCGGCAGCCTGGAAACGATACGCTACATGGTGGCGTCGGGCGCGGGTCTTACCGTGATGCCATGCACGGCGACGGGACAGATGTCGATGGCGCAGGGCTTGCTGGATTTTCGCCCATTTTCCGATCCGGTGCCGGATCGGGTGGTCGCGCTGGCCTGGCGTAAAAGTTTTCCGCGTATGGCGGCTGTGGAAGCGTTGCGTCTGGCGATTTTGCAATGCAAGCTGCCGTGCGTGCGCTGGCAGTTGCCACCGCCGGCATCCGAGTCTGGCCGCTGAATCGAGCCCGTGCCCGCAGCGGCTATGAGTATTGCCGCTGCCGAGCCATCGCGAAATCCGGGCAGGTCTGTACCCGGGCGCTGCAGACCTTTTGCCGGTCAGGACTGCGAAGCTTGCGCGGCCTGCTGTTCTTCGGCGATTTCCTTGTGCACCTGCGCCATGTCGAGTTCGCGGACTTTAGCGATCAGTTCGTCGAATGCTGACGCGGGCATCGAGCCGGGTTGCGAATAGATAATGACTTTTTCGCGGAATATCATCAGCGTGGGGATAGAGCGGATCTGGAAGCTGGCGCCGATTTCCTGTTCTTCTTCCGTATTTACCTTGGCAAACGTGATGTCGGGATGTTTTTCGGAAGCGGCCTCGAAGGTAGGGGCGAACGCACGGCAAGGGCCGCACCAGGGCGCCCAGAAATCAACGATCACAAAATCATTGTTGAGCACGGTGGATTCAAAGTTTTCCTGGTTAAGTTCCAGTACGGCCATAATCGACTCCTTAATAAAAAGTTCGATTACCTTAGCATGAGATTTCGGCTGCGTCACTAGCCTGGGGTGGGGAAATCCAAAATTATCGGCCCGGGACGGAGCGTATTTTACGGGATTGCGTAGCCGATCAATGTCTTGCCGGATGCTTAAGCAGCTTGCGCTGTAACGTTCGCCGATGCATATTCAGCGCTCTGGCGGTGGCTGAAATGTTGCCATGGTGCTCGTTCAGGATTTTCTGGATGTGTTCCCATTCCAGGCGGTTTACCGAGAGCGGCATGGTATCGATCGGAATGGCTGCATCGTTTTTATTTAGCGTCAAAGCCGCGAGGATTTCTTCGGTGTCGGCGGGCTTCGCAAGATAGTGTACGGCCCCCAGTTTAATCGATTCGATGGCGGTGGCGATGCTCGCGTAACCGGTGAGGACGAGAATACGTGGCGGCTGGGCGCATCCCATCAGTTTTTTTACCAGCGTCAGTCCCGATGGCCCCGGCATTTTCAAATCGACGATTGCATAGTCGGGAGGCGCATTCCGTACTCGAGTCCAGGCAGAATCGGCGTCGTATGCCACCATTACCCGATAGCCGCGTTTACTCAGCGCCCGGGCGAGTACGTCGCAAAATACGGAATCGTCGTCGGCCAGCAATAAACTGGGCGGATTTTTGTCGGGGCTGTAATCGTCGATGGATTTATCCGTCATGAGGGTTCTTCCCGATGGCAGGCAGCACCGGCAGCAAAACTTCGATACGGGCCCCGCCTCCCGCACGATTGCTTAAACTGACGCTGCCGCCGAAGCGCTCGATACTCGCGTTGGCGAGAAACAGGCCGATCCCCGTCCCTTTGCCGGGCGCCTTGGTCGTAAAAAACGGTTGGCCGGCGCTGGCCAGAGTATCCGGAGCCAAGCCGGGACCGCGATCGCAAATCTGGATGCTGAGTCGGCGTTCGTCCCAACTGGTAATGAATTCTACGTAATCCGGCGATGCATCGGCGGCATTGTTGAGCAGGTTCATTATGGCGTGACTCAAAGAAGCTTCTGTGGCGATATACGGAGCGGGCGACAGTCCGTTCTCGATTCTGATTAACGCGATTCCGGGACGGATGATTTGCCATTGCTCAATCAATTCATCGAGATATTGGTCGGACCGAACCTGGGCCAAGCTGCCGCTCCGCGTCTGTCCGGCGGTGTCGAGTAATTTTGAAAGTATAGTCTTGCAGCTGTCGATCTGTAGCCGCAACAGACGTAAATCCTCGTTCAGCTCGTTGTGATTGCCGTGCTCTTGCTGCAATTCGTGGGTAATGATCGCCATGGTCGCCAATGGCGTACCCAATTCGTGGGCAGCCCCCGCCGCCAGAGTGCCGAGTGCAATAATGTGTTCGTCGCGCAGGGCGATTTCGCGCGCGGTGAGCAGCAGCCGGTCGCGTTCGCGAATCGAAGCCGCCATGCGTACCACAAAGTAGGCGATCAGTACCGCGCTGAGCAGGAAATTGAACCACATGCCGACGACGTGCAGTTCGAAATAACCGGCATGCCCTCCATGCGCCGGACTGCCCGGTTCCATGGCCATCAGCGGGTGCAACTCCATGCCTTTACGCACCAGCGGTTCGTAGCTGAACAGCAGCGTCGTATAACAGCAAACCGTTATTCCGGCGATAAACCAGGTCTGGCGAGGCGGCAGAATCGCCGCGGCGATGGTTAACGGCAGCAGAAAGAGCGAGACGAAAGGATTCGTCGAACCGCCGCTGGCGTAGAGCAATACGGCCAGTGCGGCGATGTCGGCGAGCAATTGTCCGACCAGTTCCAGATCGGTCACCGGCGCGGGGTTTTTAAGACGCAGCCAGGTAAGAAAATTGAAAGCGGTTAAAAAACCCAGTACCGGGACCATCAATGTCAAGGGCAGGCGCAGGCCGATGACGTACGTGACGATAAATATCGCGATAATCTGCCCGACAACGGCAATAATTCTCAATATGAACAATCGCCGGAGATTTTTATTCGCAGGCGTGGCCGCACGAGTCATAAGTCGGATTTCCGGAAAGGTTCGCGCATTTTACTCAGCTAAAGCCATCTTGCGCAAGCTGCGGCAATATGTCGCATTGTTAAAGTCTCGCTCAGGTTTTATTATTTTTTCTCAAGGCGTTCTCAATCATTTATATAAAATCTTTGTAAGCAGTGGGGCGTGCCGCTTCGAGCTTTTAATGAAATATGAACGAGCGCAGCAATCGTGCAAAGGCTTTTCGTAATAATCGGGAGTATGGAAAATGCAGTCAGCAAGATCAATGTCGGCGTCCGTCACGGCGCAAAATTTTATAATCGCGCTTGTCGTACTGGTCATGACGCCCGATACGGCATCTGCCTGCGCCTGCGGGTGCGGGATGTTCGATGTGGGCATGCCGGGGATGGCTTTGCCCTCCAGTCAGGGCGGCAGCGTCAATCTTCAGGAAACTTTTCTGGACCAGAATGCCGCCGAGGCGGGAAGTAGCAAAATCCCGCTGAGCCAGAGCGCTGACCAGCAAATCCGTACTGCCTTCACCAACCTGAATATGCAGTATCAATTTAACCGCGACTGGGGTCTGATGGCGATGGTGCCGTACTGGCAGAGAAGTTTCGCTACCAACGTCAATTTCGGCAGCAGTCCTGCCCAGATCGCTAACAGCAACGTGAGCGCTTTGTCCGATGTCCGCCTCATGGGGATGTATAGCGGATTTTCGCCGGATATGTCGAGCGGTTTGATATTCGGTCTGAAATTGCCTACCGGTACTTATACCGCTCCCGGATTCGACCGCGATACCGAGCCGGGTACGGGCAGTACCGATGTGCTGATCGGCGGCTACGAAATGGGTCAGGAAAAGGGCTGGGGCTGGTTTGCTCAGGCTATCGTCCGCAGCGCCGTCAGCACCAGCGACAATTATCGTCCCGGCGACAGCTTGCAGGTCGTAGCTGGCATGCATTACGATGCCTGGCAGCATACTACCCGTCTCATTCCGACATTGATGCTCAACGGCACGATCCGCAAGGCCGACAGCGGTTTTAACAGCGACCCTCTGGATTCCGGGCTGAAAAGCGTATACCTGACGCCGGGAATTTTGTGGCAGATCGATCATGACTGGCAGGCTAACGCCAATCTTTACGTGCCGCTTTATCAATACGTCAACGGTGTGCAACTGATTCCTCAACAGATAGTCAGCGCAGGAATTACCTGGAGTTTTTAAGGGTGGCTAATTGAAGCGTGGGCGCGATTCAAGAGCTGCTCATAGCCGGCGGGGAGGCTTAAGCGCATTCGCCAGCTGTTCCGGAGTATTGAGATTGGCGAACGCGGCCTCATCGTCGAAATGTACCAGTATGCAACGCTGTTCGGCTTGCCAGTCCTGTACGCGGCGGACTCCTTGCGCCAGCGCTGCCGCGAGGTTGCCGGCAAGGCTGCGCCGACACAGCATGGTCGTGGCGTGCGCCCGCTCGGTGCTGGCGACTACCAGATCTGCGCCGGTAGCCGATGCCAGCAGACGCGCAACCAGATCCGGCGGTAAAAAGGGGGTGTCGCAGGGAGCGGTGAATACCCACTCGTAACGGGAAGCTTTCAAGCCTGCCAGGACGCCGGCCAGAGGACCTTGAAAATCAGCCATTTCATCGGTTACGAGCGGGTAGCCGAATTGCCGGTATTCCTCATTGCGGCGGTGTGTGTTGATGTGCAATTCTTCTACCTGCGGAGCGATGCGCGAAATGACGTGCTGTATCAATGGCAGTCCTGCAAATGGCGTCAGGCCTTTATCCTGACCCATGCGGCGCGAAGCGCCGCCGGAAAGTATCACTCCGCTAACCATGTCGGGCACGATAAAGAATATAGCGTTCCGCGTGATGGCCCAGCCGGCTGTCGTGCCATACCGGTCGCCAGCCCTCGAGTTTCGGCAGCTTGGAACTTTCGTTCTGGTCTTCGATCAGCAAATAGCGGCAGGAAGTTTTGCCTACGCTTTCTTCTCGCAGGGTTTCTACTCCGAGATAATAGTCGAGCATGGCTCGAGCCCCGCTGTTAATGCCCCGGCTGGCAATGCACGAACGGGCGGGCAAATGCGGCTCCAGCGATTTCATGATGGCCGCATAGCTGAGCCGCTCATCCAGCGGATGCACGAATAAATTGGCGGCCATTCCCCAGGCTAGCGTCATGCCTGCGGCCCAGGCCAGTAAAGGCCGTTGTGGCGAACGTTTCATGCGCAAAAGCAATATTATCCAGGCCAGGCAATAGAGTGCTGCAGCACCGACCAGCAGTGGATGTATGGCGCCTTGATAACGCGGCTGCAGCTTATGCAAATGCAGCGCGAGCTGAGGCGGGAAACCCAGATCCAGCGCGCTCCAGTATATCCAGGCGGCAGTGGCGACGACTGCAAAGGTCATGATTGCAAACCAGTATAATGCGTTGGCAGCGCCCCGGCGCAGCGTATATGTGCTGCCGGCTGCCAACCACGCCAGCGGCAGCAGCAGAGGCAAACCTTCATCCGGATTGGGAGCGGTGGTACAACTTAAAACCGCGGTAAAGCTGACCCACATCGCCAGAGGCAACACGATACCGGTATCGGTTAAAGTTTTGCGGCGGCCGCTCTTCCACACCGTCCACAATGCCAGCGGCCAAGCGGGCCAAGTAAACCAGGGCAGAAACTGGATATAATACAAGGTGACCGTTTTATGATGAGCCCAGAATATGAAGCGCGCCTGAATTTGATGATGCCACCAGTCCATAAACAAGGCCGGGCTGTTATGGTACAGCGCAAGCGGCCAGATCAGCCACCAAGGCGCAGCATACAGTACAGCGACGGCCGCTGCCTTGACAGTGGATATTTGTCGCCACGCCGGACCGAAGAGCGGCAACGCGAGCAGAGTCAATGCCAGTGCCAGCGTTTCGGCAAAACCTATGCTCATGAAGCTGATGCCAAGACCGGTACCGGTAAGCGCGCCGCCGAGATATGGACGACGGAGCGACAATGCCGCGCCGTAACCCACCATTGCAACCCCGGTCAAAAGCGCGGTTTGCGGAATCGATTCGTGCGCGCTGAGCCATAAACCTATGCTGCCGATCAACACCAGTACCACTAGACGCCCGTGTTCGCGGCCGTAGAGTTCTCTCCCGGTCAGGGCGGCAAAAATCAGCATCAACAATATAAAACTGCCGCCGGCAAGCCGGGCGCCGTCATGCGCAGGCAGCAGCGGCGCAAAAATTTGCGCAAATGCCGCGCCGATCAGGCTGAATAAAGGGGGAGGAGCGTACGGCCAAGGCTCGCCGGCCAAAGTCGGCACGGCAAGAGGAGCCCCGGCCAGTACGCTGTGGATCAGTCCCATGGTTTGGGCTTCATCGCCTTTCCACGGTTCGTGTCCGACCAATCCGGGTAACAACCACGCCAAGCTCAATACGAGCATCAAAAGAAAGGGTACGATCTGATGTTCGCGAGACGGCGTGATCACTGTAGGTTTGAATCCCGGCAAGAGAAATTGAAACTGATTTTACAGCAAAAATAAAAAAGGCAGCTTAGCTGCCCTTACTTGCGGTAACAAACCGTCGCAATTATGCGACAGATTTGCCCATGCCGTATTTTTGACGGAATTTCTCAACCCGGCCGGCGGTATCGACGATCTTCTGTTTTCCGGTATAGAACGGATGGCATTCGGAGCAAACTTCGACATGCAGGCTTTTAGACATCGTCGACCGCGTGACGAACTGATTGCCGCAACTGCAAGTGATGTTGATCGCTTCGTATTTGGGGTGCAGATTTTCTTTCATGGCGCTTTCCTTTGGTGCTGCGGCGTGTACGCAGAGAGGACGGCATTATCCGATAAAAACGGAACCGGCGCAAGGATTAGATGCATATTTTACCAAACTTGACAAAAGAGAGCGCCTGCCATGATAATGTTCGGCTTCTCAGGATGCCGGTGATGTAGCTCAGACGGTTAGAGCGATGGATTCATAACCCATAGGTCGGCGGTTCGATTCCGCCCATCACCACCAAGACCCTTTCCGCACTCTTCCTGAACATTCCGCTAAAGCCCGTTAAACCCAATAAATACAAGGTTTATGGGCTTTTTTCATGCCTAGCAGTTCCCGAGCGTTCTCATGCAATCCCGTAATATCTGTTGGTACATTTGTTGGTATATTGTATATTTGCTGAAAATCACCTGAAAATATACCAACAAAATTAACGGAAAGGCGGGCGCACCATGGCTTTAACCGAGTTACAGATTAAGAACCTCAAACCTGCAGACAAGCAGCAGAAGCTATCAGACAGCGGCGGCCTGCAATTGTTGGTACATCCGAACGGTTCAAAATACTGGCGACTAGCTTACCGCTTCAATGGCAAGCAAAAGGTAATGGCTATGGGTGTATATCCCATCGTTACACTCGCACACGCTCGCACCAAGCGTGACGAAGCCAAGGCTTTATTAGCGAATGGTGAAGATCCCGGCGAACGCGTCACCAAGAAAGCAAAAAAAGCCGTCATTATCGAAGCACAAAAGATTGAGGCCATAGCGGAAAATTTACTATTTGAGAGTGTAGCGACTGAATGGCACACCAAGCACGCGCCAAACTGGAAGCGCAGCCATGCAGATAAAATCATAGGCCGCTTACGTGCTGACGTTTTCCCATGGATCGGCAAACGACCCATGAATGAGATTAACCCGCCTGAGTTGCTATCCGTCCTCCGCAGGATCGAAGCCCGAGGCGCACTTGAAACAGCGCATAGAGTATTAGCTAATTGCGGGCAGATATTCCGCTACGCAGTCGCAACGGGACGCGCCGAGCGCAACCAAGCCGCAGACCTGAAAGGCGCGTTACCGCCCGTAAACGGTGTGCATTTCGCCTCTATTACGGAACCGAAAGACATAGGCGAACTGCTACGCAAGATCGACGGATATAAGGGCGGATTGATTACCCGAAGCGCGTTAGCTATTGCGCCATTGGTATTTGTCCGTCCAGGCGAGCTACGTCATGCAGAATGGTGCGAGATAAATTTCGACGCGGCACTATGGACAATACCCGCAGACAAAATGAAAATGAAGCGTACCCACCTTGTACCGTTATCCGTTCAGGCCATTGAGATATTAAAAGACATTCAGCCATTAACAGGTGCGGGTAAATATGTTTTCGCGGGAGCCTATGATCTTAATCGGCCTATGTCTGAAAATACAGTAAACAAGGCTTTGAGGACGTTAGGTTACGACACTAAAACGCAGATGACCGGACACGGCTTTAGATCAATGGCTAGCACTCTATTAAACGAGCAAGGTTACAATCGGGACGCTATCGAGATGCAACTAGCTCACAGTGAAAACGACAGCGTTAGAGGTGCTTACAACCGAGCGCAGTATTTGCCCGAGCGCATCAAGATGATGCAGTCATGGTCAGATTATTTAATGGGATTAAAAAACGGTGCGGATGTGATCGCGATTAAGCGGGCGTGAGAAATCTTTTTTTGCGGTATTTGCCGTTATTATCAACTAAGCTGCAAAAAAGTTTTTTTAAGCCTTGCGAGTATTACCTCATTTTACTACAATAGGGAC
>DAIETB010000234.1:0-18152 GCA_027345925.1 Sulfuriferula sp. | reverse complement strand
TTGGGGTCGGTGCTCGCTTTTGCCGTAACGCTCCCTTTGTACCTTCGCTTCGACGCTGCGACGGCGAATATGCAATTTGTCGAATTCATGGCGTGGATACCGACCTATCATATCAATTATCATTTGGGCGTAGACGGTATATCCATGCCGTTTGTGCTGCTTAACAGCTTTACGACGGTACTGGTCGTCATTGCCGGCTGGCAGGTCATTCAAAACAAAACTTCGCAGTACATGGCGGCGTTTCTGATCATGTCGGGTCTGATCAACGGCGTTTTCGTCGCGCTGGACGCAATGCTGTTCTATGTATTTTTCGAAGCCATGCTGATTCCGCTGTTCCTGGTTATCGGTATCTGGGGCGGACCGCGACGGGTCTACGCGGCGGTCAAGTTTTTTCTTTATACCCTGCTGGGTTCTTTGCTCATGCTGGTGGCATTCATTTATCTGTATTTCCAGTCGGGCGGCAGCTTCGAAATCATCGATTATTATGCGTTGCCGTTGAGCTTGCCGGTACAAATACTTCTGTTTGTCGCGTTCTTTCTGTCGTTCGCAGTAAAGGTGCCGATGTGGCCGGTACATACCTGGCTGCCGGATGCGCACGTCGAAGCGCCTACTGGCGGCTCCGTAGTGCTGGCGGCGATCACGCTGAAAATCGGCGCTTACGGTTTCATGCGGTTTAATCTGCCGATCACGCCCGACGCCAGCCATTACATGACCGGCTTTATCGTCACTATTTCGCTGATTGCCGTGGTCTACATCAGCCTCGTCGCGCTGGTGCAGAGCGACATGAAAAAATTGATCGCTTATTCATCGATCTCGCACATGGGGTTTGTGACGCTGGGTATATTCCTGTTCAATAATATCGGGATGGAAGGCGCGTTGCTGCAGATGAGTTCGCACGGTTGCATTTCTGCGGCCATGTTCTTGAGTATCGGCGTCATGTACGATCGCATGCATACCCGGCAAATCGCCGATTACGGCGGTCTGGTCAAAAAAATGCCGGTCTTTGCGGCTTTTCTGATGCTGTTTTCCATGGCTAACGCCGGCTTGCCCGGAACCAGCGGTTTCGTCGGTGAATTTATGGTGATACTGGCGGCGATCAAGGTTAATTTCTGGTATGCCTTTGCCGCCGCGACGACGCTGATATTCGGCGCTGCCTACACTTTATGGATGTACAAGCGCGTGATTTTCGGTGAGATCACCAATCCTGAAGTAGCCAGGCTCAAGGATATTAATCCCCGCGAATTCAGTTTTCTGGCTGCGCTGGCCGCTCTGACGCTGGCGATGGGTATTTATCCCGGGCCGGTAACGAAAGTCATGCACGTTACCGTGGATAATCTGCTGGCGCATGTCGCGCAAAGCAAACTGCCATAAGCAATAATAAAGGAATACGATGAATTTTGCCTTAAGTGACCTGATGCCATTGCTGCCGGAGGTATTTTTACTTGCTGCGGTATGCGGTATTCTGATATTGGATCTGTTTCTCGGACAGGATCAGCGCTACATAACTTACATCCTTACGCTGGCAACATTGGCCGGATGCGGATGGCTGACATTTTCCACGGCAACCGGCGAGATTGTCTACGCCATGCACGGGATGTTTGTAGACGATTTGCTGTCTGACTCGCTGAAGCTGATACTGTATTTTACCGTCGCCATCAGTCTGGTCTATTCCCGTGAATACATACGGGTGCGGGGCATGTTTCAGGGCGAATTTTTTACGTTGACCCTGTTTGCGACGCTGGGCATGATGGTCATGATATCCGCCAATCACTTCCTGACCTTGTATATAGGTCTGGAATTGCTCAGTCTGTCACTTTATGCTCTGGTTGCCTTGCAGCGCGATTCTGCCATTGCGTCCGAAGCGGCGATGAAGTATTTCGTGTTGGGAGCGCTTGCATCGGGCATGCTGCTCTACGGCATGTCGATGGTGTACGGCACTACCGACAGCCTGGAGATTCCGCGTATCGCTCTGGTATTGCAAGCCGATATCGGCAACCGGATGGTGCTGATATTCGGCCTGGTATTCATTGTTGCCGGTCTGGCATTCAAACTGGGGGTAGCTCCCTTTCATATGTGGCTGCCCGACGTGTATCACGGCGCTCCGACTGCCGTAACCTTGTTTATCGGAACTGCGACCAAAATCGCTGCGTTCGCTTTCACGATACGCATACTGGCGCAAGGATTGCAGGTATTGTCGCCCGATTGGCAGCAAATGCTGGCTATCATGGCCGTACTGTCGATGGCGGTCGGTAATATCGCAGCGATTGCGCAGACTAATTTCAAGCGTATGCTGGCGTATTCGACTATCTCTCATATGGGTTTCTTGCTGCTGGGATTGCTGGCGGCCGATACCGCCGGTTACAGTGCCTCGATGTTTTATGTGCTGGCCTACGTCCTGACCGGTCTGGGGTCGTTCGGTATGATCATGCTGCTCTCGCGGCAGGGCTTTGAAGCCGACCGGCTGGAAGATTTAAAAGGTCTGAACCAGCGTAATCCATGGTATGCTTTCTTGATGCTGCTGCTCATGTTCTCTTTAGCCGGATTGCCTCCTACTGTCGGCTTCTATGCCAAACTCGCGGTATTGCAGGCGGTGGTTCACGCCGGTTACACCTGGCTGGCGGTCGTCGCAGTCATATTCTCGCTGATCGGAGCATTTTATTATTTGCGCGTCGTGCGTCTGATGTACTTTGAAAAACCTGCCGATACGCATCCGCTTTCGCCTCCGGCCGATATGCAGGTCCTGATGAGCGCTAATGGTCTGGCCGTCCTTGGGCTCGGGATATTGCCGCAACCTTTGATGGCCCTGTGCGCATACGCGATGGAGCGTTCGTTATGAGTAGTGCGGTCACCGCTTTATTATTGCTGTCGCTGATAGTCGCCAATTTGCCTTTTCTGATAGAACGAGTCGGATTGATTTATCGGCCTAAGTCGGGTCATAAGGCATTTGGCTGGAGAGTGCTTGAAATGATCGTACTGTATTTCGCGGTCGGCACCGTTGCGCATTTCCTTGAAAAAAAAGTGGTGACGCCTCAGGCGCAACACTGGGAATTTTATGCAGTAACCGCCTGCATGTTCATTGTGCTGGCTTTTCCAGGTTTCGTTTATCGTTTTTTGTGGCGTCGCGGATAAAAGCTATTCGTCAGACAGTTTTTTATCCATGCAGCTAAAGTAAATTTCGTGATCGAAAGCAGTCTGCCGGCGTTGTGCCTGCCAGATCATTTATCCCAGACAGTCCATCATTTCGTGTTGTGCGGCGTCGGCTGCGCCATACAGGCTCAGTAGCCGCTGATAGTATTGGCGCACACCCTGAGGCTGGTCGATAGCAAGCTGTTCCTGCAAAGCCAGATGCATGGATAAATGGAGAAACGGATTGGCGGCGCCCAGTTCCGGCGGAAAATCGCGTTGCCGGTAACGTTCTGTCTGCGTCAATAACTCATGATATTCGGGATGTTCCTGAATAATAGCGAGCGCCGTTAGCTCCGCACCTGTCAACGGGATTTTTTGCTGGTATTTGCGCCAGGTTTCAAAATAAAACTGACGTACGTCGGGGCGACTGGGATTGAACATCAGTCAGGTCCATGGCGAAATAATCCGAACACGGTCGCATACTCCAATAACTGGTTGGAATCGTCGATGCAGGCAATTTCTCCATCGCCGTAAAAGCCTATGAACGGCATTTCCGGATAAAGTTGCGCAATAATCAATAAATCGCGGTCTTGTCCGCCGTAAAAAACCGGGCCGCGTGCGGAAGAACTGGCCAGAACGGCAAAGTCGGGGCGGCTTCCAAGTCGTTGTTCGGTCCTGTCCAGACTGACGCGCATATTGCGTTCGGCCGCCAATGGCTGCCGCAACGCCCAGAACATATGTTTCCCTTCTTCCAGATGAAAGGCGAGCGTGACCGACCGGTCGTCGGGATTGGCTGCGACGATCGGAATCAAGCGGTAACGGCCTTCCGCCAGCGCATTATCGGGAATGCCTATGACTTCGGCCGCCATAATCAAATGCAGGGGAATGTGATCCATTTCCCGAACTTCCAGCGGTAATTCACGCTCAAGAAGATTGAGTGCGGGTTGTCCATTGAGACTGATCATGTCAAAACCGTTGCTGGCGGTAACCAGCATGGGAGCAGTGAGCGCGCGTATTCCGTGAGAAACGCCGATGGCTCCGACGCTGCCTTGCAGATAAAGCTCGCATTTTCCCGCCGGATTGACTTTGCCGTTGCTCCATATCTGATAGGGACCGTGTCCGGTGGCATCGCCGGAGATTCCGCCTATGCGTTGACCAGGGGCATCTATCCATTGGCGGTTCGCAGCATTAGGCGTGGCAAGAGCAAGTATCAAATCGTCCGGCTCTGGAGAATGTGCGGTACAGAGACTCAGCTCGCCACCAAATACCATGGCTGCCGCTGCCGGCGCATCGAGCACCCAGTCCTGTTCGGTGAATATGCCTTGCGCGCTGCAACCTGTAATTTGCATGCACTGGCTTTGGCGCGATGCGGCAAGCAACGCCGGTTGCGGGTCGCGGGCAAAAGCGTCGCTCAGAAACAGCAGTACGCTGTTGGCATGACTGATATTAAGGCGTTTCATCGCCATTGCAACGGCCTGGGCGGCCAGATTGGGGTCGGCGATAACGCCGGTAGCAAGACCGGTTGCTATCATATATTTGACGTTTTATCCCGATATGAACATAAATCGGCGATTATGCATTGCGGGCAATCGGGCTTACGCGCTTTACAGGTATATCGTCCGTGCAAGATTAGCCAATGATGCGCATGAAGCCGATATTCCTTGGGGACGGCTTTCATTAATTTGCGTTCGACTTCCAGCACCGTTTTGCCAGGGGCGAGTCCGGTTCGATTCGCGACGCGAAAAATATGGGTATCGACCGCGATAACTGCTGTGTTGAAAGCGGTATTGAGTACGACGTTAGCCGTTTTACGGCCTACGCCGGGCAACTCTTCCAGCGCGGCGCGATTGTCGGGCACTTGGCCGGCGTATCGCGAAACCAGGATTTCGCAGGTCGCAAGCAGATGCCGCGCCTTGCTTTTATATAGCCCTATACTTTGTATGGCCTGTTCCAATTCAGTCAGACCAAGCTTGAGAAACCCTGCAGGCGTATCGGCTTTACGAAACAGATTGGCAGTGACCCGGTTAACGCTTTTGTCGGTAGCCTGAGCGGACAGAATCACGGCGACGAGCAATTCGAAAGTGCTGTGGAATTGAAGTTCGGTGGTTGGAGTTGGGTTGCCTGCCGCGAAACGAATGAAAATTTCGCGGCGCTGTTGAGCATTCAAATCAGAAATGACGGAAATAGCCTATGTCCGGACTTTCCGGACGCGGATTTTTTTCGGCTTCCTTGGCGAGATTATGCAGGAACTCATGGTGTTCTTCATCGAGTTTATGCATGGCATCATCATTCATTTTGCCGAACAATGTACCTTTAATGAAGCCACCCAGATCGATCAAAGTCGTAGTCCAAGCGCCTTGATGCAAATGGAAATCGACATGAGAATGCTGGCCGTAGGGAAAGTTTTCGAATTCGCGTCCCTTGGTGGCTTTCAGATCCGGATCGTTCATGACGAAATTTTTCGCCCAGTCGTACCACCACTTGTAATATTTTTCCTGCAGGCTTTGATTCAGATTGTAACGATCGTAAAAACCGAATACGCTTACGCGGTTGGTATTGCCGCTGAAAGGGAAATGTCCTGACATGCCTGCTTCCTTTATTATCTGAGTGGAAAATGATATTTTAACCTGTTTTTTTGTATTTGGTATATGTTGGCGAGGGACGGACTATGATAGAGAAGAATTCGCCGCGTTCGATAGCGACCTTGGCCGGCGGTTGCTTCTGGTGCCTGGAAGCAGTATATGAATCGGTGCAAGGCGTAAACTCAGTGATTTCGGGTTATATGGGCGGCTCCATGCCGAATCCCGACTACGTCTCGGTCTGTTCCGGGCAGACCGGACACGCTGAAGTCGTCGAATTGCATTTCGATCCTGCCGTGATCGAATATGCGCAATTGCTGGAAATATTTTTCGCCATACATGATCCGACTACGCTCAATCGGCAGGGAAACGATCGCGGATCGCAGTATCGATCGGCAATTTTTTATCACAACATCGAACAGCAGGCTGTCGCAATGAAAGTGATTGCTCACGCGCAAGCGGGGCTGGATGAGGATATCGTGACCGAAGTCGTACCGGCCGCAACGTTTTACCCCGCCGAAGCGGAGCATCAGCATTATTTCAGCCTTCATCCGGATCAAGCTTACTGTTTTCATATTATCAAACCTAAGATTTTAAAATTCCGGCAATATTTCCCTCATTGGCAGCGCAAAAATTAAAATGATGAATTTCCTGCGGGAATATTTATTATATTTTCCTGCATTGTGTATAATTTTCGGTTCGATTGGTGAATTAGGTTAAAGTCATGAGCGCACAAACCTTGTACGATAAACTTTGGCATGCGCATCTGGTTCATGCCGAGGACGATGGGGCTGCATTGCTGTATATCGACCGGCATCTGGTGCACGAAGTGACCAGTCCGCAGGCTTTCGAGGGCTTGCGGCTGGCCGGGCGCAAGCCCTGGCGCATTTCGTCTACGGTGGCCGTACCGGACCATAACGTGCCAACTACGCACCGGTCGGAGGGCATAGTCGATCCCGTTTCGCGTTTGCAGGTCGAAACGCTGGATAAAAATTGCGCGGAATTCGGTATAGTCGAGTTCAAAATGGACGATGTGCGTCAAGGCATAGTGCATGTCATCGGGCCTGAGCAAGGCTATACGCTGCCGGGCATGACGGTAGTCTGCGGCGATTCGCACACCAGTACGCACGGCGCGTTCGGCGCACTGGCATTCGGAATAGGCACGTCCGAAGTCGAGCATGTACTGGCGACCCAATGCCTGGTTACCAGAAAAGCGAAGTCGATGCGCGTATCGGTTGAAGGCGAGCTGGGGGCGGGGGTCACGGCTAAAGATGTGGCGCTGGCGATTATCGGTGTCATAGGCACCGCTGGCGGCACCGGCTACGCCATCGAATTCGCCGGTTCGGCGATCCGCGGTTTGTCGATGGAAGGCCGAATGACGCTCTGCAATATGGCTATCGAAGCAGGAGCGCGTTCCGGGATCGTCGCAGTGGACGAAAAAACGTTGGAATATGTCCGCGGTCGACCTGCTGCGCCGACAGGGGAAATGTGGGATCAGGCGGAGAATTGGTGGCGCACGCTGGTTTCCGATGCGGATGCCGTGTTCGATTATGAAGTGACGCTGGATGCGGCTGTAATCGCACCGCAGGTGACTTGGGGCACTTCGCCAGAAATGGTGGTGGCAGTGACCGCTAGTATCCCTGATCCTGCGCAGGCGGGCGATGGCAAGCAAAAGGATTGGCAGCGAGCCCTTACTTACATGGGGTTGGCTGCAAATACCCGGCTTATAGATATTGCTGTCGACAAGGTATTTATCGGTTCCTGTACCAATTCGCGTATAGAGGATTTGCGTGCGGCTGCGGCCGTAATCAAAGGCAGGACCAAGGCAGCTAATGTTAAACTGGCGATGGTGGTTCCCGGTTCTGGACTGGTCAAGCGCCAGGCTGAAGAGGAAGGTCTGGATAAATTATTTATGGCGGCTGGTTTTGAATGGCGCGATCCCGGCTGTTCGATGTGTCTGGCGATGAATGCCGACAAGCTCGAACCCGGCGAGCGATGCGCCTCGACATCGAATCGTAACTTCGAAGGGCGGCAGGGACAGGGGGGGCGTACGCATCTGGTCAGCCCGGCCATGGCAGCTGCGGCGGCTCTGGCTGGACATTTTGTAGACGTTCGTGAGTATTGAGGGGAATAAAATGCGTATTTTGATGTTGCTGGCGACGGCGCTAGTCATGGTGAATTTGTCCGGTTGTCATACCATGCAAGGTTTTGGCGAGGATTTACAGCAGGTCGGAAGTTCCATACAAAGGAAAGCGGATAAATAATGCGTGCATTTACATTGCTGGAAGGTCTGGTGGCACCGCTTGATCGCGCCAATGTCGATACCGATGCGATTATTCCCAAGCAGTTTCTGAAATCCATACAGCGCAGCGGATTTGGGCCCAATCTGTTCGATGAATGGCGGTATCTGGATCACGGCGAACCGGGACAGGATTGCAGCGCGCGGCCGCTGAATCCGGAATTCGTACTCAATCAGGCACGCTATCAGGATGCGCAGGTATTGCTGGCGCGAGAAAATTTCGGCTGTGGTTCCAGTCGCGAACATGCGCCGTGGGCACTGGAGGATTTCGGCATCCGCGCGATTGTAGCGCCGAGTTTTGCTGATATTTTTTACAATAACTGTTTTAAAAACGGGCTGTTGCCTGTAGTGCTGGATGCAGCTACCATCGACCGGTTGTTTGCCGATGTCCGGACACAAGAGGGGTACCGGCTGAAAATCGATTTGTCGCGGCAGATAGTGAGTACTCCCACTGGCGAAGAATTCGTATTTTCGGTCGATGCGCATCGCAAATATTGTCTGATGCAGGGACTGGACGATATCGGCCTGACATTACAGCATGTCGATCGTATCCAGGCTTACGAAACGCAACGGCAAAAAAGCGCTCCCTGGCTGTTTTAATTAACAAGCGCGACGTATCTGGCGAGCCGGAATATTCAGATCGATTATCCGTACCATTTAGCGAACGAGTAGAAAGAACAGGCATGAAAATAGCGGTGTTACCCGGCGACGGGATAGGCCCGGAAGTCATCGGGCAAGCAGTGAAAGTGTTGCAGGCCGTATCCGGCAAGGGACTGGAAATAGAGCTCCAGTACGCCGCAATCGGCGGCGCGGGCTACGACGAAGCGGGCGACCCGCTGCCAGCGGCGACCCTTGATCTCGCCCGTGCTGCCGATGCGATACTGCTGGGTGCGGTGGGCGGATATCAATACGATGCTTTACCGCGACCAATGCGTCCGGAACAAGGCCTGCTGCGGATACGCAAAGAGCTGAATCTGTTTGCCAATCTGCGTCCTGCGCAACTATATCCCGAGCTGGCTGATGCTTCCAGTCTCAAAGCCGAGGTCGTATCGGGGCTGGATCTGATGATAGTGCGGGAATTAACCGGTGACCTGTATTTCGGCCAGCCGCGCGGAATACACGTCAACGCCGACGGCGAACGCGAAGGCTACAATACTATGCGCTATGCGGAATCGGAAGTGCGGCGCGTCGCTCATATCGGTTTTCAGATTGCCATGAAACGCAACAAGAAATTATGTTCGGTCGAAAAAGCCAACGTGCTTGAAACCAGTGAATTATGGCGCGAAGTCGTGATCGAAACCGCAAAACAATACCCCGAAGTCGAATTGTCGCATATGTACGTCGATAACGCGGCCATGCAACTGGTTCGTAATCCGAAGCAGTTCGACGTAATTTTGACGGGAAATATCTTCGGTGATATTTTGTCGGACGAAGCGTCGATGCTGACCGGTTCGATAGGCATGCTAGGTTCGGCTTCGCTGGACCAGAACCGTAAAGGCATGTACGAACCCATCCACGGTTCGGCGCCGGATATTGCAGGCAAAGATGTTGCGAATCCGCTCGCGACCATTTTGTCCGCGGCGATGATGCTGCGTTATACCTTCGGCCACGATGCGCTGGCGGACCGGATTGAAAATGCCGTAAAGAAAACCATTTCATCAGGGTTGCGTACGGCGGATATCCACACGGCAGGAACGAAACTGGTTGGATGTGCGGCCATGGGCGATGCCGTCGTTGCCGCTTTATAATCGGCGCAAGCAGAGCTGATTCGGAAAATTCCTGGCGATATACGAATTATCGGAGAATACGCGCTTGGTAAATCAGGCGTAAAGGTGAGCAAATGATGCGAGTAGGTCTGGTAGGTTGGCGCGGTATGGTCGGATCGGTATTGATGCAGCGGATGCGTGAAGAACACGATTTCGATTTGTTCGAGCCCGTTTTTTTCAGTACCTCGCAGGTCGGCGGATTGCCGCCGGCAATAGGACGCGATATCGATGTGTTGAAAGACGCGCACGATATCGCTGCGCTTAAAAGCATGGATGCGATTATTTCCACGCAGGGCGGCGATTATACGGCAACTGTGTTCGGGCCGTTGCGCGCCGCCGGCTGGAAAGGTTACTGGATCGATGCGGCATCTACTCTGCGGATGGAAACCGGGAGCGTCATAATTCTCGACCCCGTTAATCATTCCGTCATTAAAGAAGCCCTCGCTGCGGGCGTTAAAGATTATATCGGCGGTAACTGTACCGTTTCGTTGATGTTGATGGCGCTGGGTGGGCTGTTTCGGGAAAATCTGGTCGAATGGATTTCTTCGATGACGTATCAGGCGGCGTCCGGCGCCGGAGCACAGAATATGCGCGAGTTGCTGACGCAAATGGGAGCCATGTACGGCAGCGGGCAAAAGCTGCTCGCAGATCCGGCATCGGCGATACTGGATATCGATCGCGAAACTGCTGCAATATTGCGCGATAAAGATTTTCCGGTCGCGAATTTCGGCGTGCCGCTGGCAGGCAGTCTCATACCCTGGATAGATAAAGATTTGGGGAACGGGCAAAGCAAGGAGGAATGGAAAGCGCGCGCCGAAACAAATAAAATATTGGGAACCGTTGAGCCAGTCAACATCGACGGCTTGTGCGTGCGGGTCGGCGCAATGCGCTGCCATAGTCAGGCACTGACGATCAAGCTCAGGCGGAACGTGACGCTCGCGGATATCGAAGCGATAATTGCGGCGCATAACGAATGGGTAAAGGTGGTACCCAATGAACGCGATGCGAGCGTACAGGCGCTCACCCCGGCTGCAGTTACCGGAACCCTGGCAGTCCCGGTAGGACGTTTGCGCAAATTGTATATGGGGGATGATTATCTTTCCGCTTTTACCGTGGGCGATCAATTGCTGTGGGGCGCTGCCGAACCGTTGCGACGCATGTTGCGTATTTTGCTGAATGAGCGATGAATGGTCGAGGTGTGCAGCCCGGTAATATATTTCCGG
Source organism: Sulfuriferula sp. (assembly GCA_027345925.1). Taxonomy (GTDB): domain Bacteria; phylum Pseudomonadota; class Gammaproteobacteria; order Burkholderiales; family Sulfuriferulaceae; genus Sulfuriferula. The sequence goes on along the minus strand of DAIETB010000234.1, from coordinate 7,159 downwards.
CTTGGCGATTTAACCGGCTATGCGCTTGCCTAAAAGAAATACCTGTTATTTTAACCTTGCAAAACATAAAATTTCGTATACTCTAGACGTATTTTCTTTAAGATTTTGCTGCAACTTGGTGATTTGATAAACAATAGACTGGCTGAGTAATTTATTTGGTCTTGATGTACCCATATCCTGCGGACAGAAAACATCGTGTATTCCCGGATTTTATTATTGCCGGCAAAAAGGGTTTAAAGGGGTTGGTGGCGGTTTATATCCTGCATGTCAAAGACAGGAAAAGTTGTGCTGTTTGCGTAAGTGACGGAAATCCGGGCGGAATAATAGAAAAACCTGATAGGCTATCGAAACAGAGGGGTCGGTATAATGTATAAAAAGAAAATTGTGGCGAGCATGTCGATTGCTGTGGCGCTGATGGCGCAAGCGGCAGCAGCACATAGTGCGGGTTTGGGGAAATTATCGGTTGAGTCCGCCTTGGGCCAGCCATTGAAAGCGAAAATCGATGTTATTGCCACAGATCCGGCAGAGCTATCCAACCTGCATGCGCGGTTAGCCAGTCCCGATGCGTTCAGAAAAGCCAATCTCGAATTAAATAGTACGATAACGCATATCCAGTTTGCGCTCGATAAAAAACCTGACGGAAGCCTGGTATTAAAACTGACTTCCGATACCCCGGTCAATGATCCCTTCATAGATATGCTTGTCGAGCTCGACTGGGGAAACGGCAAGATGTTGCGCGAATACACCATTCTGCTCGACCCGCCTAATATGAAAACTGCCGGCGGCGCTCCCAATAACGGCAATCTTGTCGTATCTCCCGCCGTAACCGCGGGAACAGCCAATAATCGTTCATCTTCCGTTCCCGGTCAATCTTTCCCGGCAGCGAAAACGCGACGTCAAACGCAGCCCGAAAACGAGATGGCCGCTCCATCTGCGAAAACCAGCGTCACGGATCGCGTTTCCGGTTCGGAAAATGCAACAGGTCCGCAAACCATCGGCCCGATTAAACATGGAGAAAATCTCTCCGAAATTGCCGAACGGACTAAACCCGAAGGTATCCGTCTGGAACAAATGCTGGTAGGTTTGTACCGTCATAACGAAAAAGCGTTTGACGGCAATATGAACCGTCTGAAGACCGGTCAGATACTGACTGTGCCGACTAAAGCCGAAGTCGCGTCCATCAGCGAAAAGGACGCGGTGCAGGAAGTTCAGTTGCAAGCAGCCGATTGGCATAGCTATAGGCAAAAATTGGCCGGAGAAGTGGCTGCGGCGCCAAGCGCTGCTGAAAAACCCTCTCAGGCCGGGGGTAAAATTACGTCTGCGGTGGAGGATAAGGCCGCACTGCCTCGAACTGGTCAGGATGTGCTGAAACTGTCCAAAGGCGAGATACCTGCAAACAGCAATAAGCTTACCGGCGTCAAATCCGCTGCCGCTAACGCTGCCATGCAAAAACAGATGGCCCAGGACGACGCCGAAGCGCGGAACAAGGCTTTGGCCGAAGCCCGGGATCGTGCTGCCGCACTGGAAAAAAACAATCAGGCCATGCAAAAACTGCTGGCGCTTAAAAATCAGTCTTTGGCCGAGGCGCAAAAAAATCAGGTTAAACCTGTTCCCCCTGCCGCCGCCAAACCGCCGGTCACCCCGCTAAAGCCAGCCGTCAAGCCGGTTACAGTTCAGCCTCCGTCAGGAAAGTGGTATGACGCGCTGAATCCTTTGTATGTCGGCGCAGGTGCAGTCATCCTATTGCTGCTGGCGTTGTTCGGTTTCATGAACAAAAGCCGGAATCGGCGTCAGGGTTTATCGAAATTCGAAAATAGCATTCTGACCAATGTGGATCACAAACCTAATACCGTGTACGGTGCACAGGGCGGCGCATCGGTAAACACCAGCAATAATACGTCTTTTCTCACCGATTTCAGTCAATCCGGATTGGGTACGCTGGATACGCACGAAGTCGATCCGATCGCGGAAGCCGAAGTCTATATGGCTTACGGTCGCGATGAGCAGGCGGAAGAGATTTTAAAAGAGGCGATGGCTAAAGATCCAGCACGTCACGAAATCAAATTGAAACTGCTGGAAATTTATGCGGCACGAAATAATTTGCCCGCATTCGAGTCGATTGCTACCGAATTATATGCAGCGTTGAATGGCGAAAATACTCCAGTGTGGGAAAAGGCGGCGGAATTAGGGCGTAAACTAGATCCTAAAAATCCTTTGTACGGCGGCGAAGCCAGCATCAGTCCACTACCGGCTCATATTCTTCAATCGGAAGAAAGCTCTGCTACCGAACTCGACAACAATCCGGAAACGATAGAAATGCCCGAAGCGCATGAACAGGGCGCGACTACGGCTGAAGAGCATTACGAGAGGCCCGCTGCTACGGCTATGGACTTCCCCATGGCAATGGATTTCGATCTGGAAATGACGCCGGTGAATAGCGCCGGCGCCGATGCGGATTTGCACGATCAGAACGAAATCGATGCCAGCGCCGATAATTATTTCGACCGTCAACTGGACGCCGAAAAAATGCCTGAAACGACGGAAACCGATAAAGGTATGGAGTTTACTTCAGCGCAAGATGACGAGATTCCTGGATATTTTTCCGGCAATTCAGAACCTGAACAGTCTGTACATGACGTGTCTGCTACACCGTCTGTCGAAACCCCGTCAGTTCCGGTGGCAGGGGAAGATGCTGCGTACGACGAGCATAAGCTGAGTTTCGATTTCGATTTCGAAGACAGTCATGCTCTCCCGTCGGCGGATACAGAAAATCCTGAGCATCCAGCGCCTGTTTTTGAGTCGGAGGAAGGGCCGATTACTCTGGATTTTTCCGGGATAGATCTGAATCTCGATTCGCCTGCCGCAGAGGAAGCCGTAATGAGCGAAGCCGAGCAGGAAGTTAAAACCAAGTTTGAATTGGCACAGGTTTATCAGGAAATGGGCGATCATGAAAATGCGCGCGAAATTTTGCAGGAAGTCATTGCTGAGGGCAATTCTCAGCAGCAAGCCAGCGCGCAGGAATTATTACAAAAACTCGGTTAATGGAAAAAGCCGAAAACAGGGGCGAAATATGTCATCCAGCCACAGCAGTCGTGCTGTGGCTGTTTTTTATGGCCGCTGCATCGTCTGATGCTGTATCGGGCTTGATAGTACTGACTATAATCGTATTGCCGGGAATAATGTCGGGCGGTTTGCCGTATTTCACCCGCTATGTCCGGCGCAGTCGTTGGTTATTGCTGGTATTGCTGCTGGTGCATTCCTACAGTTTGCCGGGAACGCCCGTCCTGGCCGGGTTGGAATCGTTTAGCCCGAGTCGGCCCGGTTTGTATGGCGCGCTGAAGCAAATATGGCGTTTGCTGCTGATTTTGGCATCGCTGGCGGTATTGATGACGCATTTAACCCGTGCGTCCTTGTTGACCGGGCTGTACCGGCTGTTTATCCCCTTGCGCGGACTGGGTATAGAACCTGAACGACTGGCGGTGCGCATCTGGCTGACCCTCGATTATGCCGAAAGTTTTCTGAATGACGGGAGGCATCTGAATTTTCGGCAACGGCTAGGGCAAATGTTCAGTATGCCTGAACTTGACGCCGCACAGATGCAACCTTTGGTATTGACTGAGCAAACATTCGGTCGGATCGATATTATGTGTATTTTAGCTGCGATATGTGCGGAATTATGGCTGAAGAATTGGTAAACCGGATTGCTCTGGGTATCGAATACAACGGCAGCCAGTTTTGCGGATGGCAGCGACAGCCTCAGCGATGCAGCGTACAGGATGCGCTGGAGCAGGCGCTCGGCAGATTGACCGGTAATCCGGTCGCGGTAGTGGCGGCTGGGCGTACCGATGCAGGGGTGCACGCGACAGGACAGGTCGTCCATTTTGAAACGGCGGCACAATGGCCATTAACGGCTTGGGTTCGAGGTGTCAATGCCTTCCTGCCGGACAGAGTGTCCGTATTGTGGGCGCAACCGGTAAGCAGGGATTTTCATGCCCGTTTCAGTGCCGTATCGCGCAGTTATCGCTATATATTGCTTAACCGGCCAGTTCGCCCCGCCTTAAAAACCGGCATGGCCGGATGGTATCATAAGCCTCTGGATACAACGATCATGCAGCAGGCGGCCGATTATCTGCTCGGCAAACATGATTTCAGCTCGTTTCGGGCAGCTGAATGCCAGGCAAATTCACCGGTACGGATAATGCACCGCCTACGAGTTGAAAGAATGGATGAGGAAATTGTGTTCGAACTGACGGCGAATGCTTTTTTGCAGCATATGGTAAGAAATATAGTCGGCGCGCTGGTTTACGTCGGCGCCGGAAAGCAATCGCCGAATTGGATCGGCGACCTGTTGCAACAATGCGACAGAACGCGTGCCGCTCCTACTTTTTCCGCCGACGGCTTGTATCTGTGCCATGTGGCTTATGACGAAGGGTGGGGCTTGCCCCATCCCGATAGCCGGGAAACCGGGATTACGGGCGCGGTATCGCGCGGATCGCAGGCCGCAGCCGAGAGGACTGTTTTTTATCCGGGAGCGTCGGCGTGACCAGAACGCGTGTGAAAATTTGCGGCCTGACTCAGGCAGAGGATGCATTGCATGCGGCATTTGCCGGTGCGGATGCGCTCGGTCTGGTTTTTTATCCCCCGAGTGCGCGTTATGTCGAACCGGCGCTAGCCCGGAAAATTGCAGACGGCTTGCCGGCATTCGTCAGCAAGGTTGCGCTGTTCGTCGATGCCGAGGCGGAATTTGTGCGGGCGCACATCGAGCAGATGCGGCCTGATTTATTGCAATTTCACGGCGATGAAACGGCAGAATATTGCCGCCGGTTTGGCCTGCCTTATATTAAAGCGGTGCGTGTGCAGGCAGGGCTGGATTTGATACAATACGCGGCCCGGTTTCCGGATGCACGGGGTTTGCTGCTGGATACGTACGTGACCGGGGAGGCCGGAGGCACCGGCAAGATTTTCGACTGGAGTATGATACCTTCATCGTTGCCTTTGCCCTTGATCCTGTCGGGCGGTCTGAATTCCGAGAATGTGACGGGTGCCATTGCACAAACCCGTCCCTGGGCTGTGGACGTATCCAGCGGAGTCGAGAGCGCAAAAGGCATTAAAGACGCGACTATGGTCGAGCAATTTATTTCAGAGGTGAATAATGCGAGCAGGTGAACTTCCGGACGAACGCGGACACTTCGGTCCTTACGGCGGGGTTTTTGTGGCGGAAACCTTGATGGCGGCGCTGGCCGAATTACGCGAAGAATACGAGACTGCGCGCAAAGACCCCGACTTCATGGCGGAGTTCCACTACGAACTCAAGCATTATGTCGGTCGCCCCAGTCCGGTTTATCATGCCAGGCACTGGTCGGAACGATTGGGCGGGGCGCAGATCTATCTCAAGCGCGAAGACCTGAATCACACCGGCGCGCATAAAATCAACAATACCGTCGGACAGGCGCTGTTGGCCCGGCGCATGGGGAAAAAACGCATCATTGCCGAGACCGGCGCCGGACAGCATGGCGTGGCGACGGCGACCGTCGCTGCGCGTTACGGGATGGAATGCGTGGTTTATATGGGCGCGGAAGACGTTGCGCGCCAGTCGCCGAACGTGTACCGCATGAAACTGCTGGGAGCGACCGTAGTGCCGGTGTCGTCGGGTTCCAGAACGCTTAAGGACGCTTTGAACGAAGCGATGCGCGACTGGGTAACCAATGTGTCATCGACGTTTTATATCCTCGGCACGGCGGCCGGCCCGCATCCTTACCCCATGCTGGTACGCGATTTTCAATCGGTGATCGGGACGGAATGCATCTCTCAAATGCCGGAGATGACCGGACGTCAGCCCGATGCGATCATCGCCTGCGTCGGCGGAGGTTCAAACGCGATCGGGATTTTTCATCCGTATCTGGACCATGCAAGCGTGCGACTGATCGGCGTCGAGGCGGGTGGAGACGGCATTGCCAGCGGTCGCCATGCGGCGCCGCTGGCGGCCGGAACGCCCGGAATACTGCACGGTTTTCGCAGTTATCTGATGCAGGATGAGCAAGGGCAGATTATGGAAACGCATTCCATTTCCGCCGGTCTGGATTATCCCGGGGTAGGCCCCGAGCACGCGTGGCTGAAAGATAGCGGACGCGCCGAGTATGTGGCTATTAACGACGACGAGGCGATGCGCGCTTTTCACGATTTATGCCGTTACGAGGGCATTATTCCCGCTCTCGAATCCAGCCATGCGCTCGCGCATGCCGCCAAAATCGCCCCGGCTATGGACAAAGACAGGATCTTGCTGGTCAATCTGTCGGGACGCGGCGATAAAGACATCAATACCGTGGCGAAGCTGTCCGGGATACAACTGTGATGCCGGTCAATAATTATGGAGCGCATAACGGGATGACCGTATCATGAGTCGCATTAAATCAACGTTCGAAACGCTGAAGTCGCAAGATAAAGCCGCACTGATTCCATTTATTACCGCCGGCGATCCCGATGCAGGAATGACGGTGCAGATCATGCACAGTCTGGCTGCTGCAGGAGCGGATATCATCGAACTGGGCATTCCTTTTTCCGACCCGATGGCGGACGGCCCGGCGATACAGAGGGCTTCGGAACGGGCATTGAAACAGGGGCTGGGTTTAAGCAATGTCCTGACCATCGTATCGGAGTTTCGCGTCAGCAATATGACTACGCCCGTGGTACTGATGGGTTACGCGAACCCGGTCGAGCGCATGGGTTATGCGATTTTCGCTCAAGCCGCAGCGGCCGCAGGCGTGGACGGCGTATTACTGGTCGATTTGCCGCCCGAAGAAAGCATTGCGGACACTATAACGGCCGCGGCCATCGACAGGATATTCCTGCTGTCGCCGACTACGCCGGAAGCCCGGATGCGGCAGATTGCGCAACAGGCCAGCGGCTTTGTTTATTACGTTTCGCTCAAAGGCGTAACCGGATCGGCGAGTCTGGATCTGGCGGAAGTGGCGCAACGCGTCGCGCTGGTGCGGGCATGCGGCGATGTGCCGGTAGGAGTTGGCTTCGGCGTACGCGATGCCGTAACGGCCGCTGCGATTGCGCGATTCGCCGATGCGGTGATCATAGGCAGCCGGTTGGTGGAAGAGATCGAAACCGCCCCTCGCGATCGGGTGCTCGTCAATTTATCTGCTTTTGTGAC
>DAIETB010000222.1:0-23170 GCA_027345925.1 Sulfuriferula sp. | reverse complement strand
AATTTCGCGGCAGTGGGTAGCGACGGCTGCAAGGCGGTCTGACCTGCGTTGGTGTTGCTGGCTGTTGTGGCTGTGGCGGCAATGGAAGTAGACAGTAAAGGCGGAGTGGTAAGTACTTCCTGCTGGTATCTGGCTGCGGCGGGAGTATTATTGTTGAGAGCGGTTTTGGTGCTGACCGTAGCCGTTGCGCCTGAGACAGGCGGCTGTGCAACGGGCGCGGCAGAGTAATTCCCCATCATGGACAGCAATTCTGCGGAGATGGGCGGCAATGCCGTTTGCAATGGCGCCGCAGTTTTGGCGGCATCGGTTGTGGTCGACGAATCGGACGTTTTTTTAGCTGTATCGGCGACGGCAGTCGTTGTTGCGGGCGGAGCGGGCTGGGCGTTGGTCGCTTTTGCGTTCTGTTGCTGTTGCGACATTTCGTTGGACAATACATGATTGAACGAGGTATCGGATGGTCCGGCAGCCGAGGATTTATCCTGCGCGGCGGAACTGGCTGTAATCTGTACGGTTGGAGTAAGTGGCATAGACATCGTATTATCCTCGTTTACTGATCATTCGTGCCCGATGGACGGGTCGTAAGGATGCGGTTTTTTCGTCAGCGCTCTGCTGGCGAACTCATCGGTCGACTTTTGGTCTCGTCGCACGGTTTGCTGGTACGCTTGCTGTTGCGCCCGTTGCGCCAGGGTATCGAAGGACATGCGCTTGCGTTCCGCCGCTTGCCACGCCTGACGTTCTGTTTCGATAACGGTATGCAGTTGCCGCACGATGGCCAGCTGACCGATAATCGCTTCGTCCAGCTTGGCTAAAAATACTCTGAAGTTGTGATGATTGCTGATGCCTAAACCGGCTGCCATGCCTTCTTCGTAACGTTGCGAATAATCTTCGCGATACTGTTGCAGGACAGTCAGTTTCTGTTCGTTTTCCTTATGGTTGCGCAAGGCGGCGCCCAGCCGTTCGGCAAGACGTTCCGCTTCCTTGTTTGCCAGTTCGATAAGCGTTTGGATTGCTGAATGTTGCGCCATTAATAATTACCTCAGGATAAATGCGCTGCCCACGGGACGCTTTCGTTTCATTGTAGTCCGGTTTTGCCGGTTCAATCACTCAAATAGAGCGGAAAGTTGCCCTAAACTCGTCTGAATGGCCGCCTGTTCGTTGATATTCTGTTGTAAAAAAGTTTCAATCCGCTGATATTTGGCGATCGCCTCATCCAGTACCGGGTCGCTGCCTGCGCTGTAAGCACCGACGCTGATCAGGTCGCGATTGCGCCGGTAACTGGAATACAGTTGTTTTAAGCGCCGGGCCCGGTTCTGCTGTTCCGGAGCAATAATATTGTGCATGGCGCGACTGATCGACTGTTCGATATCGATAGCGGGATAGTGCCCGCTTTCGGCCAGACTACGGTCGAGAACGATGTGTCCGTCCAGAATGGCGCGGGCCGCATCGGCGATCGGATCTTGCTGGTCGCCGCCTTCGGTGAGTACGGTATAGAAGGCGGTAATCGAACCGCCGCCGGCTTTACCGTTGCCGGCGCGTTCGACCAGAGCCGGCAGCTTGGCAAATACGGAAGGCGGATAACCTTTGGTCGCCGGCGGTTCGCCGATGGCGAGTGCGATTTCGCGTTGCGCCATCGCGTAGCGGGTGAGCGAATCCATGATCAGCAGAACGTTTTGACCCTGATCGCGAAAATGTTCGGCGACGGTCGTTGCGTATGCCGCGCCCTGCAAGCGCATCAGCGCCGGGGTATCGGCCGGTGCGGCAATAACCACAGCGCGAGCTAGTCCTTGCGGGCCTAGAATCTGTTCGATGAATTCTTTGACTTCGCGTCCGCGCTCGCCGATCAGTCCGACAACGATGACGTCGGCCGTGGTATAGCGCGCCATCATTCCCAGCAATACGCTTTTTCCGACGCCCGAACCGGCGAACAGGCCCATGCGCTGGCCCCGTCCCACGGTGAGCAATGCGTTAATGGCGCGTACGCCGACATCAAGCGGATCGGTGATCGGTGCGCGATTCAGCGGATTGGTCGCACGGACGCTGAGCGGTGCGGTGTCCATGGGCGGCAGGGCGCCGAAACGGTCAAGCGGCCTTCCGGCGCCGTCCAGTACTCGTCCCAGCAGTGCCGGGCCTACCGGTAAATGCCGGGTGCGGTCGGTAGCGCGCCGCTTCGGCGCGTTAGGCGAAAATAAGGCGGGCGTAGCGGCGGGCGGCTCCAGCGGAAAAACCAGCGTACCCGGAATAATTCCTTCGACATCGCTTTGCGGCATGAGGAAAAGTCGATCGTGGTCGAAACCGACGACTTCGGCTTCCAGGCGCGCGCCCGAAGGCAGAGGGATGACGCAGGCGCTGCCTACCGGTAATTTCAGTCCTACGGCTTCCATGACCAAACCGGCGACTCTCGTCACGCGACCCGATAATTGCACCGGATTGGCGGCATTCAGCAGTTGCCCGCAATTAGTCAGATACGCTTTCCAGTAATCGCTGTGCGCAGGGATCTCGATCATGCGAGCCAGTCCGGATTTTGGCCCAGAGCGGTGGCCAGGCGCTGCCAGCGGGTCGAAAGCGTGGCGTCGAGCTGATTGCTACTGCTTTCGATCTTGCAGCCGCCGGCCTCGATATTCGCGTCCTCGATAATATTCCAGCCGTGCTGAGCGAGCTCGTCGTGTAAATGTTCCTTGACCACAGTCACGTCGGCAGGATTGAGCAGGAGTTTAGTATTGCGCTGCATAACCGGCAGATCGCGTATGGCAGAACTGATGGTCGGAACCAGCAATTCCGGATGGATCGGCAGGGCGGTTTTAAGCATGGCATGAGCAAAGCCGGTAGCGAGATTGAGCAAGTCGGCGGCAATCAGCTTGTCGGCGCGGAGAAGTTCTTCGTTGTATTCGGTAATGATCCCGTTCAATTGCGCCGCCAGTTTTTGCGTCGCCAGACGACTTTCTTCGGTGCCTGCCCTGATTCCTTCGTCGTAGCCGGCCTGATAGCCCTCGCTCAATCCGGTTTTATATCCGTCGCGGCGCGCCTGTTCGCGCAGCGCCTGAATTTCTTCCGCCGAAGTACAGTCTGTGGGATTTGAGCCGGGAGTCTCGTCGAACGAAGCCATTTCCCAGCGCTGATAAGCGGTCAGTTGTTCTTTAGGAATCATGACTGAACTTGCCGTAACGAAAGATGGAATTTAAAGGAATGCATCATCGCCTTTGCCGCCTAATGCCAATTGTCCTTCGTCGGCCAGACGGCGGACGATAACCAGGATCGCTTTTTGTTGCGTTTCGACTTCCGATACCCGCACCGGTCCTTTGGCTTCAAGATCTTCGCGCAGCATATCGGCGGCGCGCTGCGACATGTTCTTGAGAATTTTTTCGCGCAGATCGGGTGCCGCGCCCTTGAGGGCGACGATCAGGGAGTCCGACTGTACTTCGCGCAACAAGAGTTGGATGCCGCGATCATCGATGTCCATGAGATTTTCGAAGCCGAACATTTCGTCCATGATTTTTTGCGCCATGTCGTTATCGTAATTTCTCAGCGCTTCCATGGCTGAGGTTTCCACTGCACCGTTCAGGAAATTAAGGATATCGGCAGCCGTGCGCGTGCCTCCCATCGGCTGTTTTTTGATGTTGTTTTCCGAGCCGGACAGCAGTTTGGTCAATACATCGTTCAGTTCCCGTAATGCCGTCGGCTGCACACCGTCCAGCGTGGCGATACGCAAGAGCACGTCATTGCGCAGGCGTTCCGTGAAATTGGTCAATATTTCCGCCGCCTGGTCGCGTTCCAGATGAACCAGAATCGTGGCGATGATTTGCGGATGCTCGTTGAGCACCAGTTCGGCGACAGATTCCGAATCCATCCATTTGAGGCTTTCTATGCCGCTGGCGTCGTTGTCCCCGAGTATGCGGTTTAACAAGGAAGCAGCTTTGTCGTTGCCTAGCGCCTGAATCAGTACGGTGCGTATGTATTCGTCCGAATCGACGCCTATGCCGGAATGCTGTTCGGTAATTTTGGTGAAATCGTCCAGTACGCCGGCGATTTCATTATGCGCAATGGCAGACATGCTCGACATCGCTTCGCCCAGTTTGTGAACTTCGCGCGGCCCCAGATGCTTCATCACTTCGGCGGCTTCGTTTTGGCCCAGCGCCAGCATTAATACCGCGGCTCTATGGATGTTGTCGCTACTCATTGCCGTTTACCCAAGTTTTGATGACGTTGGCGACCACTTTCGGGTTGTCTTTAGCCATCTGCTTCACTTTTTCCAGATTGTTATGATAGTTCGAATCGTTTTTGCTTCCGTCTTCCTGATGCGACAGATGGACTTCGCTGCCGTCGTCATCGTCGTCGAACATGGCTTAGTCGTGACCGTGATGATGCACCGGCGTCATCAATTTGTCGAACATCGGCCGGACGAATTTTTTATAGACGTATAACAATGCAATAAAAGCAAGCAGATAGCGGCCGGCCGTTTTGGCCATTTCTATATTTTGCGGCTGTTTCCACCAGGGAATTTGCGGAATGATTTCGGGCGTCACCGCAAATGGGCTGTTTACAACGTTCAGCGTATCGCCGCGCGTCTGTTCGTAGCCCATCGCTTCTTTGGCGAGATCGCTGATCTGATTTTTTTCGACGCTGGTTAACGGTATGTTTTTGACTTTGCCGTCTTTGCCGGTTACGGATTTGTAATTCACCACGACCGCTACCGACAAGCGCTTTAATCCGCCCATCGGTTGCTGGCTGTAGCGGATGGTTTTGTCGACTTCGTAATTGGTGGTTTCGTCTTTATGGACGACTTCCGGGTTTGCGGCAGAGGGCGTATTGCTGGCCGAATTATTGCCTGTGCCGGGGGCGGCAACCGGTGCATTGATCGGTGCGCTGGCGGGAGCGGGGGGCTGGTTCGACAACGCGCCGGGAATGCCGCCCGGGCCGTTGCTGTCGTTGAGCGTCTGGCTGCTCTGCTTGCTCCGTACCGAAGCGGTGTCGGCGGTAGGATTGGGTTTGTAGGTTTCGGCCGCTTGCTCGCTATGGGAAAAATCGACATCGGCCGTGACTTCGGCATGCACATTGTTGGCGCCGACTATCGGCGTAATGATAGCCTCGATGCGGCTGGCGATGCTTTGCTGCATGGATTGCACATATTTCAGCTGGGCGGGATCGAGGCCGTCATTGCCTTGTTTGTTGGCGCTGTCGGAGAGCAGGTTGCCGTTCTGATCGACGATGGTGACATTGGTCGGCAGCAGATCGGGCACGCTGCTTGCCAGTAAATGCACGATGGCGCTGACCTGGGCGGGATCCAGCGCGCGTCCGGGTTCAAGATTAAGCAGTACCGAGGCGGTAGGTTTCTGCTGTTCGCGGACGAAGACGGATGATTTAGGCAAGGCAAGATGGACGCGGGCGGCCTGTACTGCGCTGATCGCCTGTATCGTTTGCGCCAGTTCGCCTTCCAGAGCGCGCTGGAAATTGACTTGTTCGAGGAATTGGGAAGTGCCCAGCTTCTGGTTTTCCATCAATTCAAAGCCGACATTGCCGCCTTTGGGCAAATCCTGCGCCGCCAGCTTGAGACGCAGGTCGTTTACCTGATCGGCGGGAACGAGTATCGCGCCGCCCCCATCCGAATACTTATAGGGGACATTCATTTGTTGCAGGATAGCAACGATGGCGCCGCCGTCGTGGTCGTTGAAGTTGGAAAACAGCACGCGGTAGTCCGGCTTCTGGCTCCACATCCAGATAGCGGCCATGATGGCGATCGCTGCGGCGATACCTAGCGAGAGAAATAATCTGCGTCCGTTTACCGACTGCGCGAAATTCGACAGTCCCGGTGTGGCGAGTGTTGCGCTGTCTGCCGCCATAGGTTTCTTCCAGTCCAAAAAACTTGAATGATTATGCGCCTGTATGGGCGTGAATTCCTGCACTGTCGAAAACAGGCTCAGCAGTGCTTATGATTATTATCGGCGGCCGGCAGCGGAAGCAATATGTGGAATAACGCCTGTTTCGCCCCGTTAATCCGTCGTTGGGGTGATGGCGCAGCGCTGTAATATGATGTCATGAAACTGTGGAGGCCATTATGACAATAACCGGCGGGATTGATTCGACCAAGATTGAAGCCATGCTCGCGCAGCTCAAAGCGACCGCAGCACGCGCGCAAGGAATAGAAAATCCTGTACAGCCTGGCGCAGCAGCGCCGAAGCCCGGCTTTGCAGACATGCTCAAATCTTCGCTCGACAGCGTTAACCAGACCCAGTTGCAGGCGCAGCAGATGGGCCAGAGTTTCGCTACCGGCAACGACAAGGTAAGTTTGTCGGATACGATGATCGCCATGCAGAAGGCGAATCTTTCTTTTCAGGAGGCGATACAGGTCCGCAATAAAGTAGTTGCCGCCTATACCACCATCATGAATATGCAGGTTTGATGCTTTATTACCAGCGATAGGGAGAGATATCCATCTGCGGTGTTTTATGCTCTATCAATTCCGCCACCAGATTCGCGCTCAGCGGCGCCATGGTGACGCCGTACCTGAAATGCCCGGCATTGACGTAGAGATTATCGACGACGGGATGCCGCGCAATCGTCGGAATGTTGTCCGGCGAACCGGGTCGCAGACCGCTCCAGTGCTGTTTCAATTTTGCATCGCGTAAAGCGGGAAATACGCGTAAAGCATGATCGAGCAGTATGTTTTTAGCTTCGGTGGTAGTGGATTTGTCGAAACCGACTTCTTCGAGCGTGCTGCCGACCAGAATATGACCGTCCCGGCGTGGGATGATGTACATCTCTTCATGATAAACAATATGCCGCAGACAATCCGGTTCGGCCTGAAACAGCAACATTTGCCCGCGCACCGGCCTGACGGTTTTAGCCGGCGGATGATCGGCTAAAACTTGCTGGCTCCAGGCGCCGGCGCAAGTGATGTACGTTTCTGCGCAAAGTTTGCCCTGGGCGGTGCTGACATGATTAACTCGATTTTCGTTCACGGCAATTCCCGATACGCCGGTATGCTCCAGCAGCCGTACCCCGCGAGCCAGCACCGCTGCACGCAGGGCTTTGACCAGACGCGGATTGCGCACCTGCGCAACATCGGGCAACCACAGCGCAGGGCCGGTTTTCGTTAAGGCATCGGGCGACGCTATCGCGTGCAAAGGCCAATGGTAGCGATCGCACCAGCTTTCGGCTGCCGCCTCGTCGTAAGGCGGCAATATTTCCATGCCGCAACGCCAGTATTCGGCATCGCGTCCCCCAGCCGATTCGACCGCATTAATCCAGTCGGGGTACAACTCTGCGCTCAGATGGCATAAATCGTTGACCTCAGACGGGTATTGCCAGGGCAGAAGCGGCGCAAGTATGCCGCCGCCAGCCCAAGAAGCTTCGGTGCCGACGGCGCTACGCTCGACGACGGTGACTGCGGCGCCTGCACCGGCCAGCCGAAATGCGGTCGCCAGGCCGATGATGCCGCCGCCGATGATGAGGATGTCTGGATTCAAGGGGTTTGTAACGTAAACAAAAATATATTTTACCGCTTATTCTCCTTTCAGGGACAAAAATAGACCGTTGGTCGAGTAATGATAGTCAACTGTGACTGCGGTTATTATTATTCAAACTATGAAAAAAGTGCTTATTATAAATCGATGGGATGCTTCGGGTTTTACTTTGATCGAATTAATGGTCGCTATTGGTGTAGCCGCAATTTTGCTGGCGATAGCTGTGCCGAGCTTCCAGACGATATTTAACAGCAACCGTGTCGTTACTGTAACCAATGACTACATTACCGCATTGAATTATGCCCGCAGCCAAGCAGTAAAAGGCGGAGCGATTACCACACTTTGCATGTCAAATAACGGTAGTAACTGTACGGGCAGTAGCGGCTGGAGCAACGGTTGGATCGTTTGGTCTGATCTGAACTCAAACGGGGTGATGGATACCGGCGAGTTGATGCAGAGTCACGGTCCTATCAATGCTGGCGATGTTGCGATGGGTGGTACGCAAAGCAGCTTCAGTTTTAACGGGCTGGGAGCGTTAACGACAACCACAGGGGGTGATAGATTTAATATATGTACTCCTAGTGAATTGTCGATATCCAATACTGTCACGGTCGATCCTTCCGGCCATTTGCGGAATGTCGTTAATCCAACTCTTACTACGTGTCCGTAAGGATGATCAAAATGCGACAGCGCGGTTTTACTATTTTGGAAGTGTTGGTGGCTCTGGTCATCACGTCGATAGGTTTGATCGGTTTGGTTGGTCTCACCATGACCAGTGCCAAAAATAATCAAAGTGCCTATCAGCGTTCGCAAGCGAGCTGGATGGCGTACGGCATTATTGATTGTATGCGAGCTAACCGTACTGCTGCGCAAAACGGTGCTTACAATGTTGCGCTGGGAAGCACGCCATCGGGAAGCGGAATCGCCAACACTGATTTGACAGTATGGGAGCAAAGTTTGTCCAACACGTTTCCAGCCGGCAAGGGGGCGGTAACTGTGCAGAGCGGTATTGCTACGGTTACGGTCAGCTGGGACGATAGTCGCGGACTCGGCACTTTGAACGCCAATGGCTTTGTCGGAAATGCTGCGCAATCGGTCACTATAGAGTCGCTATTATGAACCTTTATCGATTACCGTTTTCGCGACAGAGTGGTTTCTCTCTGATGGAGTTGATGATAGCAGTCAGTATCGGCTTTATCGGTGTTGCGGCCGCCAGTTATTTATATCTGGGTAACCGGCAGACCTTTCGCATGCAGAGCAGTATGTCCGCCATACAGGAAAATAGCCGTTTTGCTTTGGACACGATGAGCGAGAACATCCGTATGGCGGGCTATATGGGATGTGGCAACATAGCTGGCATTACGGTAAACGATATAACGCAGAGTCCGCGAATCGCACCGCCTGTAGGTTTGCAAATATTTCCTGCAGGGGCCGGCTGGACGCCTCCAGCAGGCATTATCAGAGTGACCGGAGATGTATTGCGGGTGTCGCAGGCAGGTTCTACCGGCGTCACTTTAACTGGAAATATGTCGGTCCCTACAGCCAATATTCAAATCGGGGGCAATCCGAGTGCTTTCGTTGCTGGAAATGTATTAATGGTTAGCGACTGCCAGAACGCGGATGTATTTGTGGCCACTAACGTATCGAGCGGAGCGGGAACTGTAACGATCGCCCATGCCAATAATGTCAATACCGCCAATTTTTTGTCTAAAACCTATGGAACTACGTCTCCTCCGGCACAGGTTTATACTTTCCTGCAGACCGATTATTTTGTCGGTTGTCCTTCCGCTGCGTGGAATGGCTCTGTTTGCAGTCTGCCTGAGGCATTGTATGAGGTGGTAAACAATGGGGCTCCGCTAGCGCTGGTGGATAATGTTGAAAATATGGCTTTTTCCTTAGGCGTCGGTACGGTATCGGGAGCGGTGTCTTCTTATCAGACACCCGCCACGGTGGCGGCAGCCAATAACTGGGCAAACGTGCTATCGGTCCAGGTGCATTTGCTGATGGTAGGCGGTCCCGCCTATGACCCCAGCAGTAATGTCGCGGTGATTGCGCAGCCCTTTACATTTCCGGCTAGCAATACTTTTCCTCCTACTAATCAGGGGGTTACTTATCCCGCTGACCGACGTCTGCGTGAGGAAGTTATCGCGACTGTCGCTATTCGTAATCGTTTGCCTTAATCATGAATAAATATATTATTTCTTCTAGGCAATCGGGCATGGTCCTGATGATAAGCCTGATTTTTCTCGTGCTGCTCACTTTACTGGCGATCTCGGGAATGCAGGGAACGATTATGCAAGAACGCATGGCAGGAAATACCCGCGATCGTATGATCGCTCTGGAAGCGGCTGAAGCGGCATTACGGACTGCAGCAGATATTTTGGGTACTCCGGGACTGCCGAGCGGAATCGGCATTTATATGATTCCGCCTCCTAATTCAACATCGCCGGCAGCAACGTTTACCTCTACTCAGCAATGGGATACTTATCCCTGGGCGACCAGCGCTGCCACTCTTTCTAATGGCAGCATTAACGGTGTAGCGCAGCAACCACAATACGTGATAGAAAGGCTGTCTACTACGCCACCGACGAATGGTGCGCAAGTCACGGCAATAGGATTCGCTCCGGGAGCCGGTCACGGATATTTTCGTATTACGAGCCGGGGCGTCGGAGCTACGGTCAATGCTTCAGTGATTTTGCAAGAATATTATGTACGTTAAAGGAATGCATCATGAAAACGAATTCATATGGAGTAGCGCTACTAATTTGGCTGTTATTCGGAGGCATGTCTTCGGCTCTGGCTATGGTGCATGCCGTCCCCGCAGGAGGACAAAAATCCGTGGCTGATAACAAAAAGAATAACATTAAGAAGAAATCCAGCGAAGTAGCGCCGCCTGCTTATCAAAAAAGCAAGATTATCCCGCTGACTATGCCTGCGGTTAAGCAAAGCCGATAAATCGGTATTGGTTTTGGAAAGGGGTAATTATCATGAATTCACTGCCGTCGCATCAATTTGTTTTTTTACGTATAGTGATCGGCCGATGCATCTATTTGATTCTTCGGCTGATACCGTTGATTCTATTGTTTGCCTTCGGAATGGAGACAGCGTATGCCGTAACCATATCGAATACGCCTCTTTATCTCGGCACCAGCGCGCTGCCGAATGCGTTGCTCACGCTTTCAAATTCGCAGAATATGGATGAGAACGGCAATCCGTCGGATGGTTTTCCTGTCGGGGCAGCCGTCGGTGGCAGTAGCCCGAATAGTAAATCGGAAATTGCCAGGAGCGTGATCCGCAATCTGGTCGGCAGTTATGCGGGTCAAATCAATATGGGGTTGATGACTTTCCAGCAAAGCATTCCTTCTTCCTATTTCATCTATAACTCGTTTTACGATGCCAGTTATAACCCCGCCAATTACTCGCCAACTCCGCTTGTTGCCAAAAATTCCACTACCAAGAATTATCGCGTCGTTAATCCGGCCGATACATCCAATTACATTTATTATAATTGGCCATCGCCTTTTTACGATAATCCGGCACAGCCTTACCCTTACAATTTCTGTTATTCCAATACGGCAAAATTCGATAACACAACCAACATCACAACCCACGACTATTACCGCTGCTTCAATACCAAAACAGGCACCAGTGACGGCATCGTTTCACCTTTGCCCACATCGAGTACGGCAACCAGCGCCGAACAGAATTATGGTTATTCGGGGAGTGTTATTTATGAAGGCTATTTTGTGCCTACGGATACCGATTATGCAACCAATACGCTCGATTTCGGTGCAGAAGTTCCTTCGGTTTATACTGCGACCGCCTGGTTTTCCTCAACTTCGCCCGGCGGCGGTTATCTGCAAGTGCCGGTGGCAGCTTTGACTTCATCGCAGCAGACCGCAATTGACAATAAACTCACCTGTAATGTACCGGTAGCGCCGAGCGATGCTCCAAACCCCAATCCCACGCCGACTTCCGCTCCATGTAATAGTAATAGCAGCCCTACCGGCAGCAGTATTCTGAATGCCGGCTTGACAGCTATTGCCGGTACTTTGGGTGCAAATCAGCTGTATTTTTCAGGGGGAACGAATTCCTCTGAAGGATTTGGGACAAATACATTGCCGAATTCCTGCCACAAGAATTATGCAGTGCTGTTAACCAACGGATTACCCAGTGTAAATGCGCAAGGACAAGTGCCCAAGCTGTCGAACGGACAGGTCGATATCTGCACCCTTACCAGCCAGGCGGTGGCGGCAGCCAGCAGCTTGTATAGTTCAGGCGTACAGCTTTATGTAGTTGGTTACGCGATTTTGCCCCAAGTTCTGCAAAATTATACGGCTTTATGCGGGAATACTACGAGTCCGCTGGATCAACTGGCAATTGCAGGCGGCACTAATCAGTCTTATTCAGCCAGCGATGCGACGACCCTGCAAGCGACGCTGGATGGGGTCTTCAATAATATCGTGCAATCAGCCGGCTCTTCATCGGCATTGTCTTCTAATTCCACGAGCATCAACGGAAATTCATTTGTTTATCAGGCTAGTTTTAACAGTACTGATTGGTCTGGGCATTTAAAAGCGTTTTCGGAAACGGCGACTGGCCTCAATACATCGCCGAGTTGGGATGCCGCTAGTCTGATACCTGCGCCGGCATCACGGTCGATTTTTACCTGGAATGGTACTAATGGCGTCAGTTTTTCTTGGAGCAATCTGACTGCCACCGAACAGTGTTATTTATCTTCACAGTTACCCGGTTGCAGTCTCACTGCAACGGAAACGACCAACGGACAGAATGTGCTGGATTATCTGCTTGGGACTCCCGTTGCAGGTTTCCGCGTTCGCAGTACGCTTTTGGGCGATATTATGAATTCCAGTCCGCTTTATCTGAGTAACGATGACTACGGCTATTCCATTCTTGCTGGAACAGAAGGTTCAACATATCCTGCGTATGTCCAGAACAAGACGTCAAACACACCCATGCTTTATGTCGGAGCGAATGACGGTATGCTGCATGGATTCAATGCGAATACGGGAGTCGAGGCATTCGGTTATGTGCCGAGCGCCGTGTACGCACATTTGCCTGGTTTGACATTGTCAACTTATCCCAACCATCACGAATACTTCGTCGACGGTTCTCCAGGTAGCGGCGATGCGTATTATGCCGGTTCATGGCATACGATACTGGTCGGAACTATGGGCGCAACCAGCGGTACCGATGCCATCTTTTCGCTGGACATTACTAATCCCGGCAGCATGAGTGCTGGTAATGCGTTATGGGAAGTGACCGATGCGAACGATCTGGGCGCAACATGGGGGTCTGCAACGGTAGCACGTTTTAACGACGGCCATTATTATGCGGTGGTAAATAATGGCTATAACAGTGTAAACAAGCATGCTGTTTTATTTCTGATTCAAGTGGATAATCCCGCTAACATTATTAAACTGGATACGGGAGTGGGTGGCGGGACTGTCGATAATGGATTGTCGGCCGCCACTTTACTGGATGTCGATGGCAATGGCACAATAGACGCGATATATGCAGGCGATTTGCAGGGGAACTTGTGGAAATTTGATGTAAGTGGCACCACTTCAAACAAATGGAAAGTTGCTTTTGGTAGCGGCACAAACAAATTACCCTTGTTTCATGCTCAAGATGCTGCCGGAAACGTGCAGCCCATAACAGCGCCGCTGCAATTGGGTAGCGTACCGAATGGTGCGACCGGAACAGCCATCGTGTTTTTTGGCACCGGCCAATATCTGAATACGACGGATCTGAGCAATATGTCTACCCAAAGTTTGTACGGTGTACTGGATAGCAGTACTTATTCGACTTCTACGGGTGGGTTTAGCGGCGGTACGAGTAATTTTAACCGCACGACCAAAATTAACGGCAATCTTGTACTGGTCAAGCAATCGATAATTTATGAAAGTGCAGGAGTTCGAGCCGTTTCGACGAATACCGTGGACTATACGACGGGTGTTTTAGGCTGGTATATGGATTTATTACAACCGCCTGATTCTACTCAACAAGGCGAGCGCGTGATAAGCAAACCGATTATCCGGTCGGGGCGGGTCCTGTTTACTACGCTGATCCCGGCTACCGGTCTGTGCACTGAGGGCGGAAGCGGATGGACGCTGGAATTGGATGCTCCTAGCGGTGGATCGCCTACTTATACATTTTTGGATCTATACGGGACAGGACTATATAATAGCAGCGACAATGTGACCTTGAGTAACGGCACCAGTGCGATCGCTGTGGGGCAACAAATAACCGGCGGTTTCGGTTATATGGCCTATTCCGCTGTAAATGGACCTTCTTATTCCACAGAGTTGAACAAGTCTTCAGGATTTATACAGAAACTTGCAAATTCCTTGGTAACGAATGGAAATCCTCGCGCCTCATGGAGCCAGATAAAATGATAACAATTAAAAAACACCGCTGGGATTCCGGTTTCACGCTCATAGAATTAATGATCGCAGTAGCAATTGTCGGTATTCTTTCGGCCATCGCGTATCCTAGCTATATCGCGTATATACAACGCGCTCATCGCGCCGAAGCAAAATCGGCATTACTACAGGATGCAACGATTCTGGAACGGAATTATACGATGGCCAATCGCTACGACAATACTGCTGCTGACGGATCCGGATCTTCTACATCCGGACTGCTGATATTGCAGGCTCCCAGTAATGGAACGCAGCTTTATACGATTTCAGTGACATTTGGAGCTTCATCTGCGCAATCGTTTACACTGACTGCAACGCCGGTTGCCAATACGATCATGGGCAATGATGAATGCGGTGCATTTACATTAACTAATGCAGGGGTTCAGAATGTAACAGGCACCGCGGCTGCTGCGATGTGCTGGGGAAGATGATTGTTTTGGCGCCTGGCGTTTCCCCCGATTAATATTATAAACAAATGATCTCTCCTCTGACCGCCGCACTGTCATCGCCCATCAAATACAAATAAGCCGGCATCAGGTCTGCAGGCTGGGCAGTGGAGTAGGGGTCTTCGCCGGGGTGCGTCTTGCGCCGGCCGAGTGTGTTGACTGCGCCGGGTATGAGTGCGTTAATCCGCAGGTTGGGGTGCAGGTTTTCCCATTCCTGCGACCAGATTTTGACCATCGCTTCCAGTGCGGCTTTGCTGACAGCGTGCGCTCCCCAGAATGCTGTCGGGGTATGGCCGTGCGATTCCCCGGTCATGATGACGGAGGCGGACGGCGATGCTTTCAGTAAAGGCAAGCAGGCGCGAGTCAATGCTGCCGGTGCTGCGACGTTGACGCGCAGCGCGGTTTGCCACTGCTCGATGGTCAGCGCTTCCATGTGACAGGCCCGGTAGGGCGCGACGGCGTTGTGCAAAATACCGTCCAGCCGTTTGAGTTGCAAGCCGATGGAGCCGGCGAGTCCTTCGAATGCCTTGTCGTCGGCTTCTGCCAGATCCAGCGGAATAATCGCCGCCTGGGGGTGGCCGGCGGTTTCGATTTCGTCGTATACCGCTTCAAGTTGCGCGACATTGCGGCCGTGCAGTATCACGGTGGCACCGTGAGCGGCAAAGCTTAATGCGGCTTCGCGCCCCAGACCGCTGCCGGCTCCGGTGACGAGGATGACGCGATCTTGCAATAAATTTTCAGGTGCTTGATAGTTTTTCATGTAGGTATTAGTCCGGTCAAAATCCTGGTGGCGCATTTTACCCCACTTTGGGTTGCGGCTTCCAGTGTGGCGGGGTAGTCGCTTTGCGTGTAGTCGCCGGCGAGATAAAAGTTGGTTAACGGCGTGTTCTGGTCGGGACGCTGTATTCCGGCTTCGCAGGAAAAGGTGGCGCGTTTTTCCACGATGATCTGATGCCATAAGGGTTGCGTCGGAGTACCGAGAAGGCGATGCAATTCGCTGGCGATATCGGTTATCAGGGTTTGCCGGTCCGGCCGTTCGTCTGCATTGCTTGCGCTGATGACAACAGCAAGCATGCCATGCTGCCGATGGCTGATGCCGCGGTCGAAGACCCATTGCGCAAGAGTATGTGTCAGTCCGGTCATGGCGCGTGGCAAGCGCACTTCCGGCGGATATTGCAGATAAACGGTAGTGATAGGCTGATAGCGCAATCCGGAGATTTGCGCCCGGATTTCCGCGAGTTCGGCGAAGGGAATCAGCAGTTCGCCGACTTGCTGCGGAGCGACCGCACATATGACATGACTGTGGGTGTTTTCATTAATGGCGAATCCTGCTCCGTCGCGGGCGATATGGCGGATTCTGCTTTGCAGAACGACCTCTCCGCCACGATTTCGCAGGTAAGCGGCGGCGGCGTCGGGGAAAAATGCCGATAGATCAACGGTCGGCAAAATCAGGTCGCTGTCTGCCCGGCTGCGGCCCAGGCTGTCGCGCAAGACATTGAGAAACACTTGCGCCGACGCCGTTGCCGTCGGCGTATTCAAGGCCGCGAGGCAAAGGGGTTCCCATAATAATTCGATCAGCTCGCGAGGCTGTGCCGACAATAATTCGATCAGCGGCAGATCCTGCGCCAGGCGGTAATCGCGCAAGCGCTGCCGCAGCATGAATTTCAGCGCGGTCAGGCGATGCCGATAAGCGATGCCGCGAGCGCCGAGCAGGGCTATCAACATATTCCACGGTGCGGGCAGCTTCGGTGCGTGTAATTGCAAGCCCGATTCGGTATGCAGTTGCAATGGCAGACGTAACCATTTCGTCGTATCGGGGTCGACCAGCCGGGCTAATTCCAGCGTGGTGCGGTAAGCGCCCAGCAGCAGGTGCTGGCCGTTATCCAGCGGGGTGGAGCAAGCGGCATGGCTGACCTGCCGTGCGCGTCCGCCCAGCACTTTGCCGGCTTCGTAAACGGTGACTTTAACGCCATGTTGCGCCAGAGTGACAGCGGCCGCCATCCCGGCATAGCCGCCGCCGATGACGGCGACATGAGGAGGAACCGCGATATTCATGAATGAAGAATTAGTCTTTCATCCAGGCGCGCCATGCAATCCAGAGTTTGCGCAGCGGCGTCAAGCGAGTGCGCTGGTTCAGGACGAGAAAGCCGTCATTGCGTATTTCTTCGAGTAACGTCCGGTAAATAGCCGCCATGATCAAACCGGTTTTCTGCGCTTTGCGGTCGTCCGCGGGCAAGGCCGCAAACGCCTGTTCATAATAATGCTGGGCGCGCTGATACTGGAATTCCATCAGTTTTTTAAAATTGTCGGTCTGGCGGCATTGCAGAATATCGGCAGCCGGGACGTCGAATTGCGCCAGTTCGTCCATCGGCAGATAAATCCGGTTGCGGCGGGCGTCTTCGCCGACGTCGCGGATGATATTGGTCAACTGGAACGCCAGCCCGAGATCGGTGGCGTATTTCAGGGTATTGCGGTCGCTGTAGCCGAATATCATCGCCGAGAGTTCGCCGACGATGCCGGCGACGCGGTGGCAGTAAAGCCGCAGCGATTTGAAATCGTCGTAGCGATGCTGCGTCAAATCCATTTCCATGCCGTCGATGATCTCCAGCAACTGTTCGGCCGGCAGGTTGAAATCGCGGATGACCGGCACCAAAGCGTGGCTGACCGGATGATGCGGCTGTCCGCCATACAGGTCGAGAATCTCCTTGCGCCACCAGTTGAGTTTGGTCAGGGCGACATGCTCATCGCTGCATTCGTCGACGATATCGTCGACTTCGCGGCAAAAGGCATACAGCGCGACAATCGCGCGCCGCCGTACCGGCGGGAGGAACATGAAGCTGTAATAAAAACTGGAGCCGCTGGCGGCGGCTTTATCCTGGCAATACTGATTCGGGTCCAAAATACCGTCCTATTTGGCGCGCAGGGCGCGGTACAGCATTTTCAGCCAGTCGCGCGGACCGAGTACCGGTCGATGCGTATAAATATCGCCTTTGGATTGATGCAGTTTTTCCAGCACGGTTGCGCCCCCCATAATGATCATTCTTAATTCCAGGCCGATCCGGCCTTTCAGCACTTTACCCAGAGGCGCGCCGGCTTGCAACAATTTGCGCGTGCGTTCGATTTGGCCGAGCATGAACGGCGACCACATGCCGCTGCTGTCGTGGGCTGCGATCTGGGCTTCGCTGATCCCGCGGCGGGCAAGTTCGTCCTGCGGCAGGTAAATACGATTTTTATCGAAATCGATGGCTACGTCCTGCAAAAAATTGATGAGCTGGAGCGCCGAGCAGATGGCATCGGAATACGCGACGCTGCGCGAATCGGTTTCGCCGTATAGCGCCAGCATTAAACGGCCGACCGGATTGGCCGATTTTTTGCAGTAATCCATCACTTCGCCGAAATTTGCGTAGCGCGTTTTGACCACGTCCTGCGAAAACGCGTCGAGCAGATCGTAAAACGGCTGCAGCGGCAGTGCATGTCGCTCGATGACGGCGGCCAGTTCGCGAAACAAGGGCGTCTGCGGCGGCGCATGCTGTTCGATGCGGGACAATTCGGACCGGTAGGCGTCGAGGGCGGCGAGTCGCTCCTCAGGGGCGGCATCGCCCTCGTCGGCGATATCGTCGGCACTGCGCGCAAAACGGTAAATAACTGCCGTTGCGCGTCGTAATCGACGCGGTAAAAGAATCGATGCGACCGGAAAATTTTCGTAGTGATCAATAGACATAAAAAATAATTGGCAGGAAATATTGTGTCGTACCGATCGTTAGCTGCTGACAGTAAGCCTGCAATTATATTACACTACACGGCTTGCGAAAGTGGCGGAATTGGTAGACGCACTGGATTTAGGTTCCAGCGCCGTAAGGTGTGGGGGTTCGAGTCCCCCCTTTCGCACCAGACTTCGGTTTATTTGCCCGCACGTTATTTAACGTTACGCCGCAGTTTATCCGCGTGCGCTGAATATGTATGGCGATGATCCCTACATTTTAGAAAATGCTGCCTTAAACACGCAAGGTTTCAGCGGATGCTGAATCATTTCGAATATTCCTCTCAAAAATCATATAAATCTGCCACGCGGTTTTTCAATTTGCGTCGAAGCGCACAGTGATGCCTTAAGTCATGGCAAGTGTTAATCGTGAACAGGATTGAACTATATCGCCAAATTGAATTCAATATCGTTTGAGCGTGAAAATTTCTGCGTCGGAATTCTTGAAAACAGGATTCCCTTCGAATCGTCGAGGTTAATGCCGCAGGATCACTAAGTAGGTTATATTTACGCTATGTTGATAACAAGAAAGAATATCCATGATAACAATCGTCGAGATTTTGGGTAAAAAAGTCCGGGTAGAGTCGACCGTTTCAGCTGACAATGCTATGAATAAACTGGAAAAACCTCTTCTGGTTGAAATGGAATTATTGTTTAGCTGTCTTATTCGCAAAGCAGTGCGGTTTAAGTCCGATGCCGATCCGGTCAATTACGTTGCGGTTACTCCCAAGCTTAAAATTCGCTTTCGCCCGGTAACGACCAAAGTATGTCTGGTGAGCGATGTATTGGACAGCGGAGTGCCGCTGCAGGATTTTCCCTTGAAAAAACCAGCGGCTTTCGTCCCCAGGCAGTTGTTTATCGATTACAAACGAGGTGTCTGGCGGGGAGAATTTCAGATCCCGGCTGCCGAGGCGGATTGACCGGTGTCGGTTACGTTTGTTGATGGAAGTGTGCGCCGGCTAACGGGAAGTCAGGCGCGATACTGATATATTGATTTAAGGTTTTACTTTCAGCGAGGTGGTCATGAACGAATTGGAGCGTTTTATTTCATTGTTTAATCAAGAGGTTGTTCATACATTCGATTATCTGGCAATGCTGGACGATGCGCATTGGAGCGCAATTCCCAAGGATTCCGATGCTTTATTTCTGGGTTCCCGAGTCAATAAAATTACCATTGGCGCCCTAACGCGACATTTGATGAACGCCGAAAGTCACTGGTTCGGACAAATAGCGCCGCTGGCGGCAGGGGGCGCCATGCCCTTGCCCAGCAGTGCCGACGCTGCGCAGAAGCAGGATGTTGCGGAAGGCCCGTGGCTGATCGATGCGTATAAAACCGCGCATGCCGGTAACCTCGACAAATTGCACGCTTTGACCCCGGTAGTACTGGAAAAGGAAATACTGTTTACCGGCCGCCGTTATACCGGTATCGGTTTTTTATGGTCGATTCTGGGACACCATGCGTATCACTTGGGCCAGATCGATCTCTTGATGCGCCAGTCGGGCATGATAGCGCCCGAATACATGGAATGGCCGGAAACCGGCAAGCTTCTCGGATGAGCGATACATCCATAGAGCAACGTTATCGCGAATTGCTCGGTTTTGTTCCCGATAATGTAAAAAAACGCAGTGCTCTGGCGCGCCTCTGCGGCCAAGAAGCTTCCATCGAAGCGGTTGAGGTCTTGAGGGAATCGCTGATTCATCATAATCCGCTGGATCGCAAAACGCAGCAACTCATCCACTTTGCGATGCTATTGGCCTTGGGTCATAGCGACCCCGCCAGGCTGCATGTGCGCGGTGCCCTGAAAGCCGGTGCGGAACCGGGCGAATTATATGGAATCTGCGAAACGGCGGCTATCGTAGGCGGAATGCCTGCATTCAGTCGCGGCATCGAAATAGTTTACGATGCTTTGGTAGAAGCGGGCAGATTGACGCCGGAATAGCTGCGGCTAATCGGGAGCGGGACTGCGACGCTGTTTTTTGGTGTCGCTGCGCAGCCGTTTGCCCGCCAGACGGCGCTGCCGGGATGCGTGCGTAGGTTTGGTGGGCAGTCTTTGAGCGGGCGATATGAGCGCGCTGCGGACAAGATCTGCCAGGCGCGTTCTGGCATCGGCACGATTTCTTGCCTGCGTGCGGAAACGCTGCGCCTCGATAACGAGTATTCCATCCTGATTGATCCGCCGCCCAGCCAGTACGATAAGCCTGTGTTTTATCGTATCGGAAAGCGACAGCGCATGGGCGATATCGAAACGCAACTGAACGGCCGTGGATACTTTGTTGACGTTCTGGCCGCCAGGCCCAGAGGAGCGTACAAAAATTTCCTCGAATTCATGCGAGGGGATGGTAA
The DNA here is from genome assembly GCA_027345925.1 of Sulfuriferula sp. Classification (GTDB taxonomy): domain Bacteria; phylum Pseudomonadota; class Gammaproteobacteria; order Burkholderiales; family Sulfuriferulaceae; genus Sulfuriferula. Next base: position 2,717 of record DAIETB010000222.1, on the reverse strand, counting down.
GAAAGTGGTTGACCCGGATCATGTTTATGCTTGCCAGCCTTCACACTAAACGAATCCGGAAACTTTATGCAGGAAAAATCGGATCGATAGCCGTATAAATAATTTTTTTGCTCTGATTCATGGTATGCTTTATCCGAATTTGGCAGGCGGATTTTTCAAAATCCCCTCGGAAATCGCTTTTTTGAATACAGGAAAGTCATTATAACACAGTATGTTAACCGCCGTAATAAGGGATGCTCGCGTTTTTCGCCCACAGGGGCAATTGCCGGGATGTCGCGGTCACCTTTCTTAAAAACAGCCTATGTTCGCTAATCGGTCGACTTTATCAGGTTTACCCAAGAAGGCAGTTCTGCGTTTATACATCGATTATTAAATCAAATGTTACGTTAATTAATGCATGCCGTCCGGCACGCTTTTCATAATCTATCCACCCAGATCAAGGATAATTCATGCAACACGCTCAAATCGAACAACTCAGCGCACTAGAACGCCGTATTAATCTCGCCGTAGAATTGCGGACGATTGAATCGGAAGTCGCCAGTCGCCTGCGGCAAATTGCTCGCACAGCCCGTATCGACGGTTTCCGGAACGGAAAAGTTCCGATGTCGCTGGTCGCAAAAAAATACGGCGGCGAAGTGCATCAGGAAGTATTGGGAACTGCGGTGGAGCGCGCTTTTGCTTCGGCAGTGCAGGCGCATCAGCTTAATGTGGCTGGCATGCCGCGCATTGAACCGAAAGCCGACGCGGCCAATCAGGAATTATTTGAATTTTATGCGGTATTCGAAGTCTATCCACATATCACGCTGGGCGACCTTAGTAATGCCGAAATCGACCGTCCCTCGGTGGAAGTAGGCGATGCTCAGGTCGATAAAACCATAGAGGTGCTGGTAAAGCAGCGCGTGCAGTACGATTCGATAGACCGGGCCGCGCGGCAGGGAGATCTGGTAACCGTGAACTATACCGGTAAAACCGATGGGGAGGTTTTTGCCGGCGGCGAGGCGCAAGGTTTCCGGGTCGTACTTGGCGAAGGGCGCACTTTGCCTGAATTCGAAGCCGCATTGCTCGATGTCAAGGCAGGAGATTGCAAGCAGTTCGACGTGACGTTTCCGGATGACTATCAAGCTGCAGCGCTGGCAGGAAAAACTGCGCAGTTTGAGGTGGAAGTCAGCGACGTCGCGGCACCGAAATTGCCTCAGGTCGATGAGGAATTCGCCAGAAATCTGGGCATAGAAGATGGCGATGTGTCTAAAATGCGCGCCGAAATCAAGGCCAATCTGGAACGCGAAGTAAAAAACCGGGTCCAGGCGCAAATCAAGGATCAGGTCATGGAGGTATTATTGACAACGACTCAGGTTGAAACGCCTAAGGCGCTGGTTCAAACCGAAATGCAGCGTTTGATGGCGCAGGCTCGCAACGAAATGCAGGAGCGTGGCATGGATATTGCTAAAATCCCTATGCCAACCGAATTATTCGAGCAGCGCGCGCAAAAACGTGTCGCTCTGGGCTTGATATTGGCGGAAATAGTACAAACTAAGCAATTGTCCGCCCAGCCTGAAGCCGTGTCGGCGATGATAGAAGATCTCGCTCAAAGTTATGAGGATACTCAGGATGTAATTGACTGGTATCGCAAAACGCCGGAAAAAATGCAGGAAATAACTTCATTGGTACTGGAAGATAATGTGGTAAATTGGGTTTTGAGTCAGGCCAAAGTGAATGATAAGCCGCTCGCTTTTGACGAATTGATGGGAAAGGCATAAACAATGATGACCAATAATAGCTGGGATCCGCAATCGCTCGGTCTGGTGCCGATGGTTGTCGAACAAAGCGGACGGGGTGAGCGTGCCTACGATATTTATTCCAGGTTGCTCAAGGAGCGGCTGGTATTTTTGATCGGACCCGTCAACGAACAGTCCGCCAACATCGTGGTGGCGCAATTATTGTTTCTGGAATCCGAAAATCCCGATAAAGATATTCATTTATATATCAACTCTCCCGGTGGTTCGGTGTCTGCCGGCATGTCTATTTACGACACCATGCAGTTTATTAAACCCGATGTAAGCACTTTATGCATGGGACAAGCTGCGAGCATGGGCGCATTTCTGCTGACTGCCGGCACCAAGGGGAAGCGTTTCGCATTGCCGAATGCGCGCATCATGATTCATCAGCCGCTGGGCGGGTTTCAAGGCCAGGCGTCGGATATAGCCATTCATGCGAAAGAAATACTCTATTTGCGCGAACGTCTGAACGGCATGATGGCGTTGCATACCGGTCAAACTCTTGCCACGCTGGAAAAAGACACCGACCGCGACAATTTCATGGGTGCCGAAGAAGCGGTTGCCTACGGTTTGATCGATAAGGTACTGAGCAATCGTGATGAGGCGGCTGTTTAACAGAATTTGTAAGCATTAAACGGAGGGAATTGCTATGTCGGACAAAAATAGCGGCGAAAAATTGTTGCACTGCTCTTTCTGCGGTAAGAGTCAGCATGAAGTACGGAAACTGATTGCCGGGCCTTCCGTTTTCATTTGCGACGAATGCGTGGATTTGTGTACCGATATTATTCGCGAAGAAATCCAGCAGGACAAACTGGGCAAGGCGGACAAGTCCGATTTGCCTACGCCGCATCAGATTCAGGTGATCCTGAACGATTACGTAATCGGGCAGGATAAGGCCAAACGCATTCTAGCGGTCGCCGTCTATAATCACTACAAGCGATT
>DAIETB010000191.1:0-3299 GCA_027345925.1 Sulfuriferula sp. | reverse complement strand
GGGCATGCGGCGTATATCGCAGATTTCGCTTATGTCGTCGCGACGCAATTTCAATCCATGCCCAATGCCGTCTGGCAACAGCAGATTACCTATCGCGATTATCAGAACAAACGCATACTGCTGGTGCGGGGTACGAATCTGCTGCGCGGAATAGACGGGGGTTACGTATTAGTATTCGACGATATTACGCACCTGGTCCGCGCTCAGCGCGATGCCGCTTGGGGCGAAGTGGCCCGCCGTCTGGCGCACGAAATCAAGAATCCGCTGACGCCGATCCAGCTGTCCGCAGAACGCATAGAGCATAAATTTGCAGCCAAATTAAGCGTAGCCGATGCCGATACTTTGCGCCGTTCAATCCAGACTATCGTCACTCAAGTATCGGTCATGAAAGAAATGGTCAATGCATTTGCCGAATATGCCAAAACCCCGAAAGCTCTTTTGTTGCCTGTCAATCTAAATGCTTTGATAGGGGAAGTGCTTGATTTGTATGGACATGACGATACCATAAAATTAAAATTGTCGGACACTTTGCCTTTGGTGATGGGAGATGCGAAACTGTTGCGGCAGGTCATCCACAACTTGCTGCAAAATGCCCAGGACGCGTTGATCGGCATAAGCTCTCCCAGGATAGAGATTCGTACTCAGGTTATTGCCCAAGACGTGGAAATGCTTATCAGCGACAACGGTACGGGATTGCCGGTTGACGTGTTGGAAAGTCTGTTCGAACCGTATGCGACTACCAAGCCGAAAGGAACCGGGCTAGGGCTGGCGATAGTGAAAAAAATTATTGAAGAACATCAAGGTACGATTACTTTAGAGAATCGCCCGCAGGGTGGTGTGGTAGTATGTGTACGATTACCGGCAGCGGGACAGACAACGCACTTGGAGCACGATGCATGATAAGTAAGGAAATTCTGGTCGTGGATGACGAAATAGGCATACGCGAGCTTTTGTCGGAAATCTTGATGGATGAAGGCTACGATGTCACGTTGGCCGAAGATGCCGCGGCCGCACGCGAATATCGTTTGCACAGGCGTCCCGATCTGGTATTGCTCGACATTTGGATGCCGGAAACCGATGGTATCAGTTTGCTGAAGGAGTGGACGAACAGCGGCCAGTTGACGATGCCGGTAGTCATGATGTCCGGACACGGCACGATCGATACCGCCGTAGAGGCGATACGGATAGGCGCAATAGGATTTCTCGAAAAACCAATTGCCCTGAAGAAATTGCTCGACAGTGTGGCGCAGGGTTTGTTGCATCCCATTCCGCCACCTTCCGGTTCAACTCCGGACAATACGGCTTTTCCGCAATCTCTACCAGCCAGTGCCCAGGAAAACGACTATAAAGAAAGCGCAGAACAGCCCGACCTCTCGTCTGTTGCGAATCTCGGTTTTACTCTCGACTTGCCTTTGCGCGAAGCCCGCGACATTTTTGAACGCCATTATTTCGAGCGGTTGATTGTACAAACCGACGGCAATATGACTCGCGTCGCCGAATATGCGGGAGTGGAACGCACCCATTTATACCGTAAACTAAAACAGCTGGGCGTAGAGTTGAATAAAAAGCACAGTTAGGCTGATATATATAGCAAACGTTAAGACCGCTAAGGGGATAAATGTCTGCTTGCCCCAGTTCCGTCCGGGCTCAAATCGAATAGTTCGCATCCCTGGGTGTTGCATTGCAAATATCCGCCCCCGTTATACCAGTCGGGTAAAACCCAGCGTTCGCACATATGCTGATCCAGCGTAATCAAGTGGCGTGCAGGTCGATGAGTATGCCCATGTATCAGTCTGGGATAATCATACCGGCGCAATGTCGCAGCGACTGTATCGTCGTTGACATCCATGATCGCGGAGGTTTTCTCCTGTTTGGCGGATTCGCTGCGGTGACGTGCCTGTTCGGCAAGCGCGAGGCGCGTCTGCAAGGATTGCGCCAGAAATTGCTTTTGCCAATCTGGATTGCGCACCTGTTCCCTGAAATTTAAATATTCGACATCGTCGGTACATAAGGTATCGCCATGCATGAGCAGGGTCGGCGTCCCGTATAAATCCACCAATGCCGGATCGTCCAGCAACTGGCCCTGACAACTGCGGGCAAATTGTTCCGCGATGAGGAAGTCGCGATTGCCGTGCATAAAATATGCCGCTGTCCCTGTATCGGCCAGATTGCTTAGTGCTGCCGCGATCCGGCGGTGCAAAGGCGCGTCCAGCGTGTCGTCACCCAGCCAGTATTCAAACAGATCGCCCAGAATATAGAGGCGGTCGGCTTGCGGGGCGGTTTGCTCCAGAAAATCGATAAACAGCCCGTTGGTGTCCGGCCTGCTGTCGCACAGATGCAAGTCGGCAACCAGCAGGCTGTGCGGCGCAGCAGGCACTAGACTACCTCGGCGCGCTCGATCATTACATCTTCGACAGGCACATCCTGATGACCTGCTTTATTGCCGGTTTTAACGCGCCGGATCTGATCGATGACGTCCTGGCCTTCGATTACCTTGCCGAATACGCAATAACCGTAACCTTGCGAATTGGGGGCGGTAAAATTTAAAAACGCATTGTTCTTTACATTGATGAAAAACTGGGAAGAAGCGGAGTGAGGGTCGGGAGTGCGCGCCATCGCTACGGTGTAAGCGTCGTTGGTAAGCCCGTTGGCCGCTTCGTTTTCGATTTGGGCATTGGTCGCTTTCTGTTTCATGCCGGGTTCGAAACCGCCGCCCTGGATCATGAACCCGTCAATCACGCGATGGAAAATCGTATTGTCGTAAAAACCGCCGTTCACGTAATCGAGAAAGTTGGCTACCGTTTTAGGTGCTTTTTCAGCATCCAGTTCGAGCGTTATGGTGCCGAAATTAGTATGAAGTTTTACCATGGTATAAATCCCTGTTCATTAAAAAAAGTAGATCGTTATTGGCCGCAGCCCGATTCGGCGTTATTTTGCCGGTATCGGGCTAAGCTTGTCTCCCATGACCGGCGCAGGATGCGGGACGAATATCTGCGTGATCAGGGAAAGCTTGGCCGGAGCAGTCGTATTTTTGCTATCCAGTTTTATTGCTTTGGTATACGCGATACCAGCCATTTTAGCGTAAATATCGCCCAGATTCTCTTCGGCGACTGCATAATTCGGATTGATATGCACAGCCGTCTCAAGCGCTTTTCTGGCTTTGCGGTAATGGCCTTGCGCGGAATAAAGCGCGGCAAGGTTATTATAAGGTTCGGCCAGTTCGGGAAAATCCTCGTTCAGCGTGGTAAACACATCGATAGCCTGAGCATCTTTATGCTGACCGGTTAGAATCAGGCCTT
>DAIETB010000155.1:0-9075 GCA_027345925.1 Sulfuriferula sp. | reverse complement strand
TATCGGCTACAGTGAGACAAAATGAGATTTACTGAGTATTTTAAGCCAGAAAAATATGATAAATAAATGATTTATTATGATCTTTTAAATTATTGAGACTTACTGAGCTTGCAGTCTGGCGGAAGCTGTGAGATTCGAACTCACGGACGATTGCTCGTCGGCTGTTTTCAAGACAGCTGGGTTAAACCGCTCCCCCAAGCTTCCGGATTTTCGAACGAAGAGCGCTTGCTCTTAAGCGCTTATCTTTGACGTGAGCGTTTTTACTCACACGATATTTTAACTCAAAACAACCTGCTCAACTACTTGTATTATGACGTGGCTTTTTGGCACTTTCTGATCCTGCACGTCAACAATAAAAAATAAAAAGCTGTTAAATTTAAAATATTACTTAATAATCATTAAATTAATAATTGGCATAATAAATGCATTAAATTATATAACCAAATCAAATACTGGCGCCATGCTCGATCATTTAATCAAAAAAATCCGCTCGAAATTACGCTGGGGTGAAACTTCTCCTCTCGATAGTCTCTCGTCGACGCATACCTGGGTAGCTGCTTTGCAGGGATTGTCCGAATACGAAGCGCATCAGGAAGTGCTGGTGATGCTGGAAAAATTCAATCGGCTGGGGCCGTCGTTCAGCGAACAGCATTTGCATATTCTCGGCGTGATCGAACATGCAGGCTCCAAACTGCAGCATCAGCTTATCGCCCGGTTTCTGAAAAGCCAGGCCGATATCGAATACGGCGACATAACACACTGGACGGAAATCACAACTTTTTATGCCTTACTGGCAGGGTCGTATCAAAGCATCAGCCTGATTGAATCGACCCGCAACAAATACGCTTCTTCTTTATCGATCGCGGTGTTACGAGCTTTGCATTATCAGGGGAAATTAATTCAGTGGCGGTATTTGCGCTACGAAATGCCGGGACCGCAAGACTGGGAAATATTGCATAAACTGTATCAGATTGCAGTAGAAAAGGGATTTTCGGATCGCTCTTTAATTCTCAAAGGTAGTGCCTATTGCACTTGCCAGTCGGTTTACGCGCGTATATTACTGTTACATCTGATACGCCCGATAGGATTAAGCCCTCTGGAAATCGAGCTGGCAGCCTATTGGACATGGAAATGGCGCGACACGATACAATTAAGCGATCATCTCGACCCTGCACGTCATACGCATTTTATTACGGCGGGCGACAATGCAAGTCCGCAACCTCTGGATAACACCATGCCGCCTGTTTCCGCTGCGTACTACTGGTCTGTCAGCGAAACCGTCGAGCAACTGAAGAATCTTGGTCAAACCCTGGCGCAATCTGCAAGCCAGATCAAACTCTACGGCGTTTTCTTTACCGCTGACAAGCGGGAGGCGATCAAGCACATACTTTTCCGGTTGACGAGCAGAAATTCGACACATACCTATACTGTCACTGCCTTTCCGGAACGGATCAAGGTAAGCTGGGGCGAGAAAACCGTCATTGCCGAGCTGGCTGACAGTCGAAGCCGCCATCCCGTTTCCGCCCATCACGAGATGATCGGCCATCCGGACGAAAATCATTACCGTTTGAATATCGATTCCGGTTCTTCCCACCTCAAAACCGGTTTGAACGAGCTATTGATTTCCTATAACGACCAAATGACCGAGATACTTGCATTATCTGCCATACGCTGGATTGAAAAATCCTGCGCCACCGAACTCACGCTCGGAATGGAAAAAATCGGCCACCTCCCGCGACTAGTGACTTTTAATGCCCTTGCGGACAGTGCCGGGCCACGCATGCTCGGCAAAGCCGGGGACGAAGGAAAATTTATTGCCGTCGTGACCAGCGAACCGAATGCATTGATCTCTTTTCGCGCGATACCGAGCCGTTATCTGGATATGCGCGACGGAGATTATATTTACCGGATACGGCTGCAGGAAATTCTGGAACAGAGTCGCAGCTGGGTGCGGATACAATTTACGCTGCTTACCCGCTGCTATCAGCCAGTACAGAAATCAGCCTGAACGAATTAACGCGAGCGCCGTGCAATATCGCCGATATGAAAACCGAATTCGCCATTGCGCCGGTCTTCGAAATATTGGCGCAAAGACGCTTCTATCGTTAAAAAAGCAATCTCGTCCCACGGAATTTCCGCTTCGTTCATCAGCTTCACTTCCAGACTTTCTTCGCCTGCGGCAAAATCCAGACTCAACAGTCGGGCACGGAACATCAGATATACCTGACTGATATGCGGCAGGTTATATAACGTAAACAAATGCAGAATTTCCACCTGCGCCCCAGCTTCTTCCAGCGTTTCGCGCAAAGCGCCCTGTTGCGTCGTTTCGTTATTTTCCATGAATCCGGCAGGCAGCGTCCATTTACCGTATTGCGGTTCGATCGCCCGTCTGCACATCAATACTTTGTCTTCCCATTCGGCAAGACAGCCGACGACCATCTTAGGATTCTGATAATAAATCGTCTCGCAGACAGGACACACATCACGCAAGCGGTTATCGCCTGCCGGAATAATTTGCGTTACCTCAGTGCCGCACTCGCCGCAAAATTTCATAGTCTCTCCATCAAAGAATCCGGTCGCATCATGCGCTGCGCTATCATCGCGCCGTCATTCCGCACATCGACCAAACCTAAAAACAGGGTGTGACAGTATACCCGCATCAGCCCGCTTACGCTGCCTGCAGGTTCGAATCGCGACTGCTGTCCACGCAACAAGGCCTGTGCCTGAACGGAACCGACTTCGATGGACGGCAAATAGCCGACCAGCGCATCGGGGCTGGATAATCTCGCATCACGCTGCGCACCGTCATCGGTAGCCAGTTGATCTAGACCGACGGCATCCGCGAGCTGGAAACCGCCGCTGGACAAACGCGTCAATTGCGTCAGGTGCGCGCCACACCCTAATACCGCGCCGATATCTTCCGCCAGAGTACGAATATAGGTGCCTGCGCTACAAGCCACTTCTATCGTCAATTCAACGCCGGCATAATCCAGCAAGCCGATACTTCGTATATGAACGGGACGAGCGACGCGTTCGACTGTGATGCCAGCGCGAGCATATTCATATAACGGCTTGCCCTGAAATTTGAGTGCGGAATACATGGGCGGCGTCTGCATGCCAGGACCGACAAATCGAGCTAGTACGGCGTCGAGCTGCATCGGCTCGACCCGGACGTCCCGGGTTTCAAGCACATCGCCTTCCAGATCGCCGGTAGTCGTGATAACGCCCAGCTGCAAAACGGCGCGATAGCGTTTATCGGCTTCGAGCTGGTATTGCGAGAATTTGGTGGCTTCGCCCAGACATACCGGCAACAAACCTCCTGCAAACGGGTCGAGCGTACCGGTGTGACCCGCTTTTTCCGCTTGATATAAACGTTTGACTGCTTGCAGGGCCCCATTGGAAGTAATGCCGATCGGTTTATCCAGCAATAAAACACCGTGCACTGGACGCTTGGGGTGTTTTATCTGGGTCACGCGTTATCGTCAGGCGGCGGATCGGCGGCTATCGCCTTATCGATCAGATTAGACATATACGCCCCTCGCACGACCGAAGTATCGTAGACGGAACTGATTTGCGGCACGATACGTAATCTCATCCGCGCGCCTAATTGCGTGCGAATAAAACCTGAGGCGTGGTTTAGCGCCTGCATGGTCTGCAACGCGTGTTCCGGCGTGCCCAGCGCGGTAAAATAGATCTTGGCATGTTCGAGATCGCGCGTCACGACGACTTCGGTTATCGTCACCATGCCGACGCGAGGATCATGAACTCCGGCACGGATAATATCGGCCAGTTCCCTTTGTATTTGCTCGGCGACGCGCTGCGAACGTGGGAAATCCCTGGCCATTACAGACTACGCGCAACCTGAACGATTTCGTAAACTTCAAGCCTGTCGCCGACTTCGAGAGCATGGTAATTTTTAAGCGACAGACCGCAGTCGTAGCCGAATTTGACTTCCTTGACATCGTCCTTGAATCGTTTTAACGAATCCAGTTCGCCTTCATGCACCACTTCGTTACCGCGCAATACACGGGCGCGCTGACCGCGTTTTACGACTCCTTCCAGCACATGACAGCCGGCGACGGTGCCGATCTTGGAAATAACGTAAACTTCCCGCACTTCGACCAGGCCGGTGACATTTTCTTTCAAGTCCGGGGTCAGCATGCCAGACAACGCCGCTCTAACCAGATCAACTACTTCGTAGATGATATTGTAATAGCGTATATCGACGCCCAGCGATTCGGCTAGCTTGCGGGCTGTCGCATCGGCGCGGATGTTGAAACCGATAATAACGGCCTTGGATGCCATCGCAAGATTGACGTCCGATTCGGAAATCGCACCGACGCCGCTGTGCAGAATTTCGACCTTGACTTCATTGGTTGAAATTTTCTGCAATGCCGTCATCAAAGCTTCGGCCGAACCCTGTACATCTGATTTAATAATAAGCGGCAAGCGCTTGGCTTCGCCTTCACCCATTTGCTCCATGATGCTTTCAAGCTTGGCCGCCTGCCGCTTGGCCAGTTGCACATCGCGGAATTTGCCTTGACGGAACAGCGCTATTTCGCGCACTTTACGTTCGTCGTGCAATACCATCGCATCTTCACCGGCACGCGGAACATCCGATAAACCCTGTATTTCCACCGGAATCGACGGTCCCGCTTCCTGCACCGGTTTACCGTCTTCGTCGAGCATGGCGCGTACGCGTCCGAATACCGCACCCACCAGCAACATGTCTCCGCGCTTGAGCGTACCGGACTGCACCAGCAGGGTTGCCACCGGTCCGCGTCCTTTATCGAGACGAGCTTCGATAATGACGCCGCGAGCAGGCGTCGTTTTCGGCGCTTTCAGTTCGAGCACTTCGGCCTGCAGCAGTATCGCTTCGATCAGGCCATTGATATTGGTGCCTTTTTTCGCCGAGACTTCCACAAACTGGGTATCGCCGCCCCAATCTTCCGGCACGACGCCTTGTGCGACGAGCTCTTGCCGGATCCGCTCCGAATTGGCTTCGGGTTTGTCGATTTTGTTCACCGCAACCACCATCGGCACTCCGGCCGCCTTGGCATGATGTATGGCTTCTATGGTTTGCGGCATCACGCCGTCGTCGGCAGCGACGACCAGTACGACCAGATCGGTCACCTTGGCGCCGCGAGCGCGCATTGCGGTAAAGGCTTCATGACCCGGGGTATCGAGGAAGGTCACCATGCCGTGATCGGTTTCCACGTGATATGCGCCGATATGCTGAGTGATGCCGCCGGCTTCGCCGCTGGCTACCCGCGCCCGACGGATAGCATCGAGCAGGGAAGTTTTACCGTGATCGACGTGTCCCATGACCGTGACGACGGGTGCGCGAGGCAATAATTCGACTTCGTGTTTTTCCGATTCTTCCAGAAACGATTCGGGCGTATCAAGCGGAGCGGGTTTGGCGATGTGACCCATTTCTTCGACGACGATCATGGCGGTTTCCTGATCGAGCACCTGATTGATCGTCACCATACTGCCCATTTTCATCAGCGCTTTAATCACTTCGGCCGCTTTTACTGACATTTTGTGCGATAGCTCTGCGACGGTAATCGTTTCGGGCAGGGAAATTTCCTGCACAATCGGTTCACTGGGAGCGCTAAACGTATTGCTGCTGTCGCTGTCGTATTTATGCTGTTTGCCGCCACCCTTGCGATTGCGCCAGGCGTCGCCTCCGCCGCTATCGCCGCGCGACTTGATGCCGCGCTTCTTGGCCTGCATTTCATTCCAGGTAGCGTCTTTGGTTTTAGTCGGCGTCGTTTTGGGTTTTTTGTCAGCCGGCTTGTCCGTTTTCGCGGCTTCGCCCGATTTAACTGGCGTTTTATGCAAAGTGCCATCGGTGGTCGCAGGCTTTGCGGCGACGACCGGCGGTGCGTTTTTAGCTGCTTCCGCCGCGATCGCCTGATCTTCTATGGCCTGTTTGCGCTTCTGTTCGCGCTCTTGCTTAATGCGGATTTCCTCCGCCTGACGTTCGTGCAACGCCGAATGTCGGCGAACTTCCTCAGCGCGGCGCGCGAGTTCCTGTTCGTCCAGCATCGGCCTTACTATGCGCTTGCGCTGAACCGCAGGCGGAACAACAGCGTCGGCAACCGGCTCCGGCACGTTTTCGGCATCCGGAACGGGTGTTGTTTTGATTTCATCCGGCACCGGTTCTATCGCTTCCAGCGGCGGCAGAATTTCCGTCTCGGCTTCTTCGACAGCAGATTCCACGTCAGCGATTTGAGCTTCGACTGCTGCGGAGACTTCCGCTTCTGCCTCGCCTGCAGCCATGTCTGCGACATCCGGATTACTGCGGTCTTCAGCCTGCGCCTGGATCAGCGATGCCAGTTCGGCATCCACCGGATTCGCTCCGTTCTCGACCGGAGCCGGAGTTTCGGGGTTCGGCGATAACGCTTCGCGCTTGACCAAAATGCGTTTTTTTCTGACTTCGACCTGGATAGTGCGGGCTTTACCCGTACTGTCCGCTTTCTTGATTTCGGTAGTTTCCTCGCGCATCAACGTTATCTTGCTCTTCGCGTCTTTGGCGCCATGCTTTTTGCTTAAATAGTCCAGCAAACGCGATTTGTCGTGCTCGGTAATCGTGTCGAGAGCCACTGATTTGTCTACGCCTGCTGCACGCAACTGTTCCAGCAGCAATCCAGTGGAAAGTTTCAGTTCTTGGGCAAATTGTTCTACGTTCATATCGGGGCTGTCGAAGCTTTCTCTACCATTTATTTAGGGTTTGTCAGCAAACCAGGGGGCACGCGCCGCCATAATCAGTGTAGAAGCCAATTGCGCATCCACACCCGTCATTTCTATCAGTTCGTCCACGCCGAGTTCGGCTAGTTCTTCCGAAGTGGTGATTTTCTGTTCGGCCAACAAGCGCCGCAACTCATCGTTCATGCCCGCCAGCGAAGCCAGGTCGTTACTCACGTTTTCGGCTTTTTCTTCGCTGGCAATCGCATCGGTGAGCAAAGCATTTCGCGCTCTGGCTCGCAGTTCGTTAACCAGCTCTTCGTCGAAACCCTCGATCCCGAGCATTTCGCCGATAGGCACGTAAGCAACCTCTTCCACGCTGCCGAAGCCTTCATAAACCAGCATGTCGGCAACTTCTTCATCAACATCGAGCTTTTCGACGAACAGCGCTCGTACGGTCAACGCTTCGGTTTCGTTCTTTTTCTGCGCCTCCTCGACGGTCATGATGTTCAATTCCCATCCCGTCAATTCGGAAGCGAGACGTACGTTCTGGCCGCTGCGGCCTATTGCCTGTGCAAGCTGGTCTTCTTCGAGCACAACATCCATGCTATGCTTTTCCTCGTCTACTACGATACTACTAACTTCGGCAGGTGCCAATGCGTTAATCACAAATTGTGCCGCTTCAGGCGACCAGAGTATGATGTCCACGCGCTCGCCCGCAAGTTCGCCGGTGACGGCCTGAACCCGCGAACCGCGCATGCCTACGCAGGTACCGATAGGGTCCAGACGCGGATCGTTGGATTTTACTGCAATTTTTGCACGGGCGCCGGGATCGCGAGCCGCCCCCTTGATCTCCAGCAAGCCTTCTTCGATTTCGGGCACTTCGAGCTCGAATAATTTGGCGATAAATTCCGGCGCCGTACGCGACAGCACTAGTTGCGGACCGCGGCCGCTGCGTTCCACTCGCAAAAGAAAGGCGCGCACACGGTCGCCTACCCGCAAATTCTCTTTTGGAATCATCTGGTCCCGCGGTAGCAACCCTTCGACCCGGCCCGATTCGACGATCGCGTTGCCGCGCTCCATACGTTTAATGGTACCGGTCACCAGAAATTCCTTGCGATCCAGAAAATCGCTCAGGATCTGCTCGCGTTCGGCATCGCGGATTTTTTGCAGTATCACTTGCTTTGCAGCTTGTGCACCGATCCGGCCGAACTCGACGGCCTCGAGCGGCTCGCGAACGAATTCGCCTATCTGCAGGTCGGGATGTGAAATTTGCGCGTCGGTTCTGGCTATCTGGCTGTCGGTATATTCGTGATCGTTATCCTCGACGATTTCCCAGCACCGGTAAGCATGGTATTCGCCATTCTCGCGATTGATCTCGACGCGAATATCCGCATCGTCCTGAAAACGCTTTTTGGTAGCGGAAGCCAGAGCCTGCTCCAGCGCGCCGAATACAATTTCCCTATTTACATTTTTTTCTCTGGCTAACGCATCAACCAGCAATAAAATCTCGCGGCTCATTTCAAAAAACCTCCGGCCTTTTTTAGCAATTACAGATCAGGTACCAAACGCGCGCTATCGATATTGGAAAGCGCCAATTTGACTATTTGCCCGTCTACATTCAATTCAATTTGAGCCTCGTCTGTCGTGGAGATGACTCCGACAAAGCGGCGCTGACCGGCGAGGGCGACGCGCAGTTTGATTTGCGCCTTTTCACCGGTGAAGCGCTGATAATCCGCCATTTTCTTGAGCGGTCTGTCCAACCCTGGAGACGACACTTCCAGACGCTCATAATCTATATTTTCCACCGCCAGCCAATTGCTCAGATGATTGCTCACCAGGGTACAATCGTCCAGACTGATTCCTTCGGGCTTATCGATCATGACACGCAATTGGCCGCTTTTGGCCGACATCGACATATCGACCAGTTCATAGCCCAGTCCTGCCAGCGTAGTTGCCATCAACGATTCCAGGCCTAACGTCATTCGCGCTCCACAAACAAAAAATGGGCTAAAAGCCCATAAGCATCTTGCGGCTTTGACAACCCAAGACAAATTCAATTCGTACTGCTGGTGCCCGGAGCCGGAATCGAACCGGCACGCCGATTTCTCAGCGAGGGATTTTAAGTCCCTTGTGTCTACCTATTCCACCACCCGGGCTTTGGAGGCGGGGGTCGGAATCGAACCGGCGTCCACGGCTTTGCAGGCCGCTGCATAACCACTCTGCCACCCCGCCAGACAAACAATGCCCGTCAACGAAACTCATCAACTAAAAAGGGAAAGCACCAGGCTTTCCCTTTTCTCGGGCTTTTCCCATGATTTGGAGCGGGAAACGAGATTCGAACTCGCGACCTATACCTTGGCAAGGTATCGCTCTACCAGCTGA
>DAIETB010000143.1:0-5270 GCA_027345925.1 Sulfuriferula sp. | reverse complement strand
GCGCCATTCTATCATTACGGCGAAACCGATATCGATGTTAAAGTCAGCAAATTGAATGCGTATTCTACCGGCCTGGTCAAAGACAAGGTCGCCAAGGGCAAACTGCCCAATCCCTGGATATGCGTCGTTTATCCGCCCTTTTATTTCCTGCGCGCCTATTTTTTCAAGCGCGCTTTTTTGAATGGCTGGGGCGGGTTTTTTACCTCGGTGTGCGGTGCATTTTATGTGTTTCTGAAATATGCCAAACTCTATGAATATTATCAGCGCAAACACTACGGCAAATCGCTGATGCCCGTCGGCGCTCCCGATAATCCACCGGTTTACGAATCGGACAAACCGGTATAATCGGCGCGATTTTTATCCTTCCTGTGTGACAGAACCGGTATCCTGCGCATACCGGGCAATTCCGATCAAGGTATTTCTTTCGGCTCAACGCATTAATCTGCAGTTTTAAATAGCTGCCGATGAACTTTTCCTGACAACGACTCTCTGATTGTATGCTGAAGCATGGTGGTATCCCTTACTATTTAGCGGGGACTACGGCAGGCAAAACGAACAATTTACCCCGGCGCTTATCTTAACCGTGGCATTTTCGTTAAGTCAGCCGCAACAGCAAGCTTTGCCAGGAATTTTTGCCGCTATGGCAATCGATTCCCGGGCCGGACAGTCCAGCTAAGTGAGGAGCAAGCAATGGCGTGTAACAGCAAAACAATTCCGGCGATCCACCCAGGTGCGGCATTGCGGAAAGAAATCAGTAGCGGTCAATTCGTAGCCCCGTTTATCGGTATCTACGATGCATTTTCCGCTACGATCGCCGCCAAGCATTCCCCCAATCTGTTTTACAGCGGGTTCGGCTTTGCCGCCAGCCATTACGGACTTCCCGATGTCGGTTATATCGCCTGGAGCGACATGGTTCAGGCGGCCTGGCGCATACGCCAGATACTTCCCGACCATAAACTGCTGGTGGACGTGGACGACGGTTATGTAGACGCTTCTGTCGCGTGCCATGTCACCTCTCAGCTTGAGCAAATGGGTGTGGCAATGATCATGCTCGAAGACCAGAAACGTCCGCGCCGCTGCGGACATTTCGACGGGAAAATTTTATTACCTCTTGAAGAATATATGGACAAACTGGACATGGTGCTCTCGCAACGCACTAATCTCTGCGTGCTGGCGCGGACCGATGCGTCGGGAGACGAAATTTACAGACGCATAGAGCGTATTTCCCAGACCGATGTGGAAGCCATTCTGGTCGATGGCGTACGGTCTCTCGAAACCTTGCGCGAAGTCCGTAAAATAACCGATAAGCCCTTGCTATTTAATCAGATCGCCGGCGGCAAAAGCCCGCGCGTGACCCTGTCCGACCTGAACGCAGCGGGAGCGAGCCTGGCTTTATATTCGACCCCCTGTCTGTTCGCCGCGCAAACGGCGATGAACGATTCGCTCTCGGCAATTTTTGCCGATGACGGGCGTTTGCCCGATACCGATTTTGGGTGCGCGGTCGGTGTTACCGAGTGCAGCGTAATGCTGGAAGCAAATATGGCATTGCATATACCAGCCGGCTGCGCCGAAAAATTCGGCAAGGCATGATGTGCTGTTCCATCTGTTTATTTACCTAATCACCGGCAGCATCGCCGGTTATCTGGCGGGACTGTTCGGCGTAGGCGGCGGCATTATTATCGTACCGGTACTGGTTATCCTGTTTAAGGCTACAGGAATTTCTCCTGCCGTTATCATGCCTCTGGCCATAGGCACGTCCATGGCTGTCGTAACCGTCACGTCTCTGATGGGGGCTAAAGCTCATTACGCGAACATGAATGTGGACTGGCCGAAAGTAAAGTTGTTGTTGCCGGTGGTATTGTTCGGAGTGATCATCGGCGCTTTGCTGGGTTCCTATATTGCACGCGATGTTTTGGTCTGGTGCGTTATTGCGTTTGAATTAAGCGTAGCCGGAATGTTCCTGCTGCAAGTCATCCGTAAAGACGGGCACGACGAGGGCGCGGTGCCGAAACAGTCCTTATCTCATGCTGCCATGCTTGCCGTTTCAGGCGTATTGGGACTGGTATCCAGCATAGTCGGCATTGCAGGAGGCACGCTGTTTGTGCCGTTTTTAAGTTTTTGCGGCACAGGCATGCGCAAAGCCATCGGCACCGCCACGGCGCTGGGCGCGCCACTCAGTCTGGTCGCTGCCTGCGTTTATGTCCTGACCGGATTATTAAGTCATAAACCGGTACCTGCGTATTCGGTCGGCTATATTTATCTGCCGGCATTTCTAGGCTGTGTCGCGGGAGGGTACTGGACTTCAAAACACGGGGCGTCGCTGGGACTGAAATTCAATTTGCGCTGGCTGAAGCTGGCTTTCGCATTGATCCTGTTAGGCGCAGCCGGGAAAATGCTGTTTCTCTAGCATTCTATCAGCTTTGCGCGGGAAATCGCATCAGGTACCGATGCTTGCAGCTATCATGATGACTTTTTTGTCGCGCTGTTTTAACGCATCTCGCACCTGTTCAGGCCGGATCGCTTTCATGCAGGAATGATGCGCGCACGGCTGCTTGCAATAGCAGTTCATGCACGGCAATTGAGCCTGGATAGCCACCACGTTGTCGCCTTGCGGTTTGACGCGATATGCGTCGGTAGGACCGCAGACGACTACCATCGGGCTGGTCGATGACGCAGCCAGATGAGCAGTGCCGGTATCGTTGCCGATTTGCAGTCTGGCGTCGCGCGCCAGCGGAACGATGTCCAGCACTTCGGTTTCGCCGCACAGATTCACTACGCCCTCGCCGGCCAGCTCCGCTATGCGCCGGCAATCGTCCATTTCGTCGAGACTGCCGACGAGTGCCACGCGATCGACTTCGCCGGCGAGCAACAGCCGGGCCAAATCCGCATAATTCTTTTCGCCCCAGCGTTTGAGATAACCTGCCGCCTGGCAGCCGGGATAAAAAACGGCATATCGGCCGGGAACCAGACCGTGGCGTTGCTGCAAGGCGGAAACCGCTGCCCGGTTGCGTTCGGAGATATGAAAAACGGGCCGAGCCGTGTCGGCTGGAATGCCGCCGGCTCTCAAGCTCGCGCGCATGCGCTCGACCGGATTGGGGTCGCTGTTTTCGGCGGGGCCGCTGATGGTATAGGGACGACTCGGATGATTACCGATCAGATATCGCGTGGGGTTACCGGTCAGTTGCAGGAAGGTCAGCATCATCCGCGAACGATCGTTCGACTGCAAATCGACAATCAAATCGTAATTGCCCTGACGCACTGCCCGCAACCACGCCCACATGGCCGCCCACTTGCCGGTTTTGGCGCGCACATTAATCGCGATGAGGCGGGAAAAACGCGGGTCGCCGGCAAACAGCTTATCCCACGGCGGCAAGGTGTTCAGGTCGATTTCAGCGGCGGGAAAAGCACGCGCAAGATCTTCCATGACGCAAGTCGCCATGGCGATATCGCCCAGCGCGCTCCATTTTATGATCAGAATACGGCGGATATTCGGGTCGCCGGGCAAGTCGAACTGCATGGCGATTTCGTCAGCCCTGCGCAACCGCTTTGGCAAAACTGTCCAGTAAAGGCTGGATTTCGGGCCGTTTGATTTTAAGCGCCGCCTGGTTGACGATCAGCCGCGCACTGATCTCCATGATATCGGCAACCGGCACCAGGCCGTTCGCTTTCAGGGTGCCCCCGCTGCTGACCAGATCCACGATTACATCTGACAATTTGACGATGGGGGCGAGTTCCATTGCACCGTACAGTTTGATCAGATCGATATGCACGCCCTGAGAAGAAAAATAATCCCGCGCAACGGACAGATATTTAGTCGCGACGCGCAAACGCGCGCCCTGTCGTACGGCGCGTTCGTAATCGAAGGCCGGATGCGCCGCCACCATCATTTTGCAGCGGGCGATTTTCAGATCCAGCGGCTGGTATAAATTTTCGCCGCCGTGTTCGATTAGCACATCTTTACCGGCAATACCCAGATCTGCTGCGCCGTACTGAACGTAAGTCGGCACATCGGTCGGACGGATAATAATCAGGCGTACGCCGGAATTATTGGTGTCTATAATCAATTTGCGCGATTTTTCAGGATCTTCGCGCGGTACTATACCTGCCGCCGCCAGTAAAGGCAGCGTCTCTACAAAAATCCGTCCTTTGGACAAAGCGATATTAATCATGATTCCCCTTGATTCTGCGCGGCTTACCCGACGATGACGGATAAATCACCAATAAAGTAAACGTTCCTGAACTAAACTAATAATCAGCCGTCAATTTGCACTGCCGGACTGATGTATCCGCTTGACCTGCGCGCCGAGCTGAATGAATTTTTCTTCTATGCATTCATAGCCGCGATCGATATGATAGATGCGCTCTATCATGGTCTCGCCTTCCGCTACCAGTGCAGCGAGAACCAGTGAAGCTGACGCGCGCAAATCGGTAGCCATTACCGTTGCGCCTTCCAGTTTATCCACACCACGCACCAGCGCGGTATTGCCCTCTATTTCTATATTCGCGCCCAGACGCTGCATTTCCTGCACGTGCATGAAACGGTTCTCGAATATCGTTTCGGTCACGCTGCCTACCCCTTCCGCAATACAGTTCATCGCCATGAATTGCGCTTGCATATCGGTAGGAAAAGCCGGATAAGGGGCTGTCTTGATATTAACCGCCAAGGGACGGCGATCCATGCTCAGCGTAATCGAATTATTCGAGCAGGAAATTTGGGCGCCCGCTTCGCGCAATTTCTCTATCACCGCATCCAGCGTATCGGTACGGGTGCGATGCAAGGTGATTTGTCCTTGCGTCATCGTAGCCGCAACCAGATAGGTACCGGTTTCGATGCGATCGGCCATGATGCTGTAAACAGCTCCGTGCAGCCGGGATACCCCGCGTATCGTCACCGTATCGGTACCGGCGCCCTTGATATCGGCACCCATCGCAATCAGACAGTTAGCCAGATCGACCACTTCCGGCTCCCGTGCCGCGTTTTCGAGTATGGTCGTGCCTTCGGCCAGAGTGGCGGCCATCATCAGATTCTCGGTACCGGTTACAGTCACGCTATCCATGAAAATACGCGCACCCTTCAAACGACGTGCTTTGGCATGAATGTAACCGCGTTCGATAGTGATTTCCGCACCCATCGCCTTGAGACCTTTGATATGCAGATCGACCGGACGCGATCCGATTGCGCAGCCGCCCGGCAACGACACCATCGCTTCGCCGTATCGCGCCAGCAGAGGCCCTAACACCAGAATCGACGCACGCATCGTTTTTACCAG